>DATGQM010000165.1:0-15061 GCA_035304205.1 Arenibacter sp.
CTTGCTGCCTCGTGCCTTTTGGCTATAAAATTTAATAATTGCGATATGAATAAAATATGGATTTGGTCTATTACGGCCGCTTTAGCTGGATTTTTATTTGGATTCGACACAGTAGTTATTTCCGGTGTCGATAAAAAATTGCAAATTTTATGGGGTTCTTCGGATGTATTCCATGGAGCCGTAGTAATCGCCATGGCCTTGTGGGGGACCGTAGTCGGTGCCTTATTGGGCGGAATACCTACCAATAGATTGGGAAGAAAGAAGACCTTGTTCTGGATAGGGATCTTTTATATCGTTTCCGCTTTTGGTTCGGCTCTTGCAAACGACCCCATCACTTTTGCCTTCTTTAGATTTTTGGGTGGATTGGGGGTAGGTGCCTCCACTATTGCCGCTCCTGCTTATATTTCCGAAATAGCCCCGGCCAAGGACAGGGGCAAACTGGTGGGCCTGTATCAATTTAATATTGTCTTCGGGATATTGGTAGCCTTCCTATCCAACTACTTGTTAAGTGGCATTGGCGAAAATGCCTGGCGATGGATGCTTGGGGTAGAGGCTATACCGGCCATAATTTACACACTTTTTGTTTCCACCGTTCCGCGGAGTCCAAGGTGGCTTCTGACCAAGTTTCGCACCGATGAGGCACGAAATGTGCTTCAAATGATAAATCCGGGTCAGGATGTGGAAAGATTGATGTTGGAAATAAGTCAAGAAAATGAAAACAAGGTTCCGGGAGAGAACATTTTTATAAGGAAATACCGCTTCCCATTGATTCTTGCCTTTTGTGTCGCCTTTTTTAATCAGGCTTCCGGTATAAATGCCTTTTTGTACTATGCACCTAGAATTTTGGAAGAAGCGGGCCTTGGAAAAAGTATCGCCCTATTGAGCAGTATTGGTATCGGGGTCATTAATCTATTTTTCACCCTTTTGGGCATTTTTCTTATCGATAAGCTTGGCCGAAAGCAATTAATGTATATAGGTTCCTTTGGATATATAGTATCGTTGACCTTGGTATCATGTGCCTTTTTCTTTGATTGGGAGGGTATATCCGTAGCTATATTCCTGTTCTTGTTCATCGCGGCACATGCCATAGGACAGGGTACGGTGATCTGGGTGTTTATATCTGAAATCTTCCCCAACCATTTACGGGGTTCGGGCCAATCTTTCGGTAGTTCCGTTCACTGGATCTTTGCGGCCGTTATACCTTCCCTAATTCCTGTATTATTTACTTCGATAGGTGCAGGGACCGTATTTGCCATCTTTGCCTTTATGATGTTTTTACAACTGCTCTTTGTGGTATTCATTATGCCAGAGACCAAGGGGGTCTCCTTGGAAGCCCTGAGCAGATCTCTAAGTAAATCCAATGGGGCCAAGCCCGGAAAGGTAGTGGGGATTAAAAGGAAAGAATAAATAAATAATTCCATTTTTTGCATACCTACGGATAGCGATCGGGATGAAATGAAGCTCTCCTAGAACAATTAAATCAAATTATGCGACCGGGCTTTTTTGGCGAGGTCCATAAGATTCTTGACCTCCATTTTACGCATGAGATTAAAACGGTGGGTCTCTACGGTACGTTTACTATTCTTCATTTTTTCGGATATCTGTTTATTGGTCAGTCCCGAGAGCACTAGTTCCAATACGTGGAGTTCCTTGTTGGTAAGATCGAACGGATTGTTTCCGGGGATACTTTTTTTTAGGGCAATAGTATTTTCTTTAGATGGGTTTAAAAGATTATTGACAAGTACGCTCGATATATCGCCGCTAAAATATTTGCCTCCTTCCCGTACCGTATGTATCGCTTTGATAAATTCCATTTTTCCGGTATCCTTCAATAGATACCCACTGGCACCCGCACGTACGGATTGAAGGATGTACTCCTCTGAATCGTGCATGGACAGGATAATGGATTTAACGGGGATTCCCTTCGTATTGATTTCCTTTACCGCATCGATTCCGTTCATCCCCGGCATACGGATGTCGATGATCAAAAGATCAGGTTTTTTTTCCGAAGTCAAGGCCACCGCTTGCACGCCATCGGAAGCCTCCCCGATAACCTCCAGATCAGATTCGCTTTCCAATAATGCCCGTATCCCATCGCGTACCAAGGAATGGTCGTCGGCTAAAATAATCGTTGTGGTCTGGCTCAACATATACGTAGTTATACGTGCAAATATAACCAGACCTTGAAGGTTTACAAAGCCTAACCTTACCTAATTCTGATCCTATTTATCCGTGACCGACATCGCCAGTCCATTTTTTATTTCAGCTTCCACCGTTTTTTCGTCAGCGGTGGAGAATTTGATGGCCAAAGTGGTCAATGCGCTGATGATGATGGACCCACCGATAATAAAATAACCATTGGACACTGCACTGGCCGCAGCAGCTGATTGTGCGGCCTTCATCGCTTCTTCTCCCAGGGCCGAATTTATGGTCAAGGCCGTAGTTTCCGCCATTGCGGATTTTGATTTCAAAAACAGGGCGGCCATAAAGGCCCCTACGTTCCCTCCGGCGCCTACGATTCCTGAGATAGCACCAATGGCTTTCCTGTTGATGAAGGGCACGACGGAAAATGTAGCGCCTTCCGCCATTTGTACCGTTATACTGAAGGCGATCAAAAAGAAGATTCCAAGGGTTAAACTAGTGGTCGTTGAAAAGATGGATAGCATAAGACCTTCAACTGCGAGGATAATGGTCAAAAACAGTACCCTTCCCCGAAGTCCTTTCGATCTTCCATATCGGTCCCCGAAAAATCCCCCCAGGGTGCGGGCGAAAATATTCATCAGGGCGAAGGCCAATACTAGGTTTCCGGCGGTTGCGCGCGCAAGGCCGAATGCATTCTGCAGATAATCGTCCATGGTTCCGTACACGGTTAATTCTATGCCAAAACAGGCGGCGTATACAATGAACAAAATCCATACCCGATAATCCTTGAGTACGCTTAAGAAAGTTTCCTCGTCTTTTTTTAAGGTCGGCATTCTTCCATCCTTCTTTAGGTCCACGAAATTTCCTTCCGGGGTATCTTGAGTGAAAAAGTAATATACCAGCCCCATTAACAGGGTTATAATACCGGCGATTACCATGGAATACCGCCATGCAATTTCATCGGCAATCCCAAAACCTACAACTGCGGAAGCAATCAATGGCATTCCCAATCGGTTGGCCCCACCCCCCAAATTGCCCCAACCGGCCGAGGTGGCATTTGCCGTTCCTACCACATTAGCGGCGAACATGATCGAGGTGTGGAATTGGGTAATGACAAAAGATGCGCCAATGAAGCCGATAAATAGCCTACATATTAAAAATTGTATGGGAGTCTGCACGAATCCGATGAGGATGACAGGAATCGCACCTAATATCAGAAGATAGGTATAGCATAAACGGGGTCCGTATCTATCGCAAAGTTTGCCGATCAAAAGACGTGCAAATACGGTCCCCGTGACCGCCAAAATAATGGAATCCCATTTTTGCTGCGGGGTCAGGCCCAGATCCCTGACCACATCGGGCATAAATGGAACGATTCCGAACCAGGCGAAGAAGCAGATAAAAAAGGCAATGGAGGTAATCCAAAAAGTGCGAATGGGAATGCTTTTAATATCTGTCAGTTTTAAACGGGTCGCTTTTTTGGATGGGGCCATCATATTAGGTGTGTTTTGTGTTATACGGCATTCAAAATTAAATATATTTATACGTATTAATACGTATTACCGGAATAGAATGAAGATTTGGATGCTTTTTTACGAGGATGCTGGGTGGAGGAGTGCTAATTTTGTCGGTTTCGCAATAATTATACGTAATTATTTTTATATAATTAATATAATAATACGTATTAATACGTAAATTTGTGCGTATTAATATCGAAGCCTATGCAAACTATCATTATAGTCGGAAATGGAATGGTCGGTTACAAATTCTGTCAAAAATTCGTGGCCCAGGAAGAAAGCAAACATTTTAGGCTCATCGTTTTTGGGGAAGAGCCACGGGTAGCCTATGATCGGGTGCACCTCAGTGATTTTTTTGGGAGCAGGGATGCCAAGGCCTTGGAACTGGCCCCATTCACTTGGTACGCCGAAAACGGAATCGACCTGATCATAAACGAACGTGTTACCGATATACAACGGACCAAAAAAAAGGTAACAACGGGCAGCGATCAAGAATACGGGTATGATTATTTAGTACTTGCCACCGGATCGGCGCCTTTTGTACCCCCTATTCATGGGGTGGAAAAGGAGGGGGTATTCGTATACCGTACTATCGGGGACCTGGAGGGGATGTTGGCCTATGCCGAAAAAATAAAAATGGAAAAAGGCAAGGGGAGGGCGGCCATCCTGGGTGGCGGACTTTTGGGTCTGGAAGCTGGGAAAGCGGTTATGGATATGGGTTTGGAGCCCCATGTAGTGGAGTATGCCCCCAAATTAATGCCTCGACAATTGGATTCGAGAAGTAGCAATGTATTGCAATTGACCCTGGAATCCATGGGAATAAAGGTCCATTCCGGTAAGGCCACCAACCGCATTCTGGGAAATGGCGCTATAAGCGGGATGGAATTTGGGGAGGACGATACCTTGGACGTAGATATGTTGGTCATTTCAGCGGGCATCCGGCCACGTGATGAACTGGGCAAGAACTGTAACCTCGAAATGGGCGTGCGCGGCGGTGTTGTCGTGAACGATAAAATGCAGACTTCAGACCCGTACATTTATGCCATCGGGGAGGTGGCCCTTTATAATCAAATGATCTTTGGCCTCGTAGCCCCTGGATATGAAATGGCGGAGGTCGCCGTCAACCAAATACTTGAACGAAAGGAAGTGGTGATGAAGCAGGACATCGATATGTCTACCAAACTAAAACTGATAGGAGTCGATGTGGCCAGTTTCGGTATTCCCTATATGCCCCCTGACAAAGGACTATCGATTATTTATGAAAATAAGACCAAAGGGCTCTACAAACGGATAAATGTGAGTCACGATGGAAAGACACTTTTGGGCGGTATAATGGTAGGGGATGCCAATGACTATAGTATTCTGCACCAAATGTTTTTAAATGGGATCCCATTGCCCGATAATGCGGAAGAACTGATAGTAGGTTCGCGCGCAGGGGGCGGTTCCGCTTTTGGGAGTGCCATGGACTTGCCCGATACCGCGGTAATATGTTCCTGTGAGGGAGTAACCAAGGGGGCTATATGTTGTTCGGTACTGCAAGATGGTAATGAAACGGTAAAATCCGTTGCCAAGGCCACAAAGGCCACGACAGGTTGTGGTGGGTGTAAACCTATGGTCGCCGACTTGGTCAAGGAGAGCTTAAGGTCGGTGGGTAAAACGGTCAAGGAGCGTATTTGTGAGCATTTCGATTTTTCACGTCAGGAGCTTTTCGATGTGGTAAAACTTAGAGGGATACTGGATTATGACGATCTGCTCGACGATGTAGGCACCGGACACGGTTGCGAAGTCTGTAAGCCGGCGGTTGCCGCAATTTTTGCCAGTATCTACAATGAGACGGCCAACCGTCAAGAAACTATACAGGACACCAATGACCGTTATTTGGCCAACATACAGCGCAACGGCACCTATTCCGTTGTGCCCAGGATCGCCGGAGGTGAAATTACCCCGAAGCAATTGATGGTCCTGGGACGTATCGGTATGAAATATGACCTGTATACCAAGATTACGGGCGGACAGCGGATCGATATGTTCGGGGCGCAATTGCACGAACTTCCCCTGATCTGGGAAGAACTTATCCATGAAGGTTTTGAAAGCGGCCATGCTTACGGAAAATCGCTCCGGACGGTCAAAAGTTGCGTAGGTTCTACTTGGTGCCGCTATGGAATGGATGAGAGTGTAAGTTTTGCTATCGAGATAGAGAACCGGTATAAAGGTATCCGCTCCCCACATAAGATGAAAGGTGGCGTATCGGGCTGTATACGTGAATGTGCCGAGGCCCGATCTAAGGATTTCGGGTTTATTGCCGTTGAAGGTGGATGGAATGTCTATGTCTGTGGGAACGGTGGTGCCAATCCCAAACATGCCGAATTATTGGCCGAAAAAGTGGATAAGGAAACGGCTACCCGATACATTGACCGTTTTCTGATGTACTATATTAAAACCGCACCGCCGTTGACCCGTACAGCCACTTGGCTAGAAAAATTGGGAGGGGGCATTACCTATCTAAAAAATGTGGTCATCCATGATTCTTTGGGGATCGCCGCGGAACTGGACGTGGAAATGCAGACTTTGGCCGATACCTATAAATGTGAATGGAAAGAAGCGGTGGAAACTCCCGAAATACGTAGACGATATAGCCATTTCGTGAATTCCGATGAAACCGACGGCAATATCGAATTCGTATCCTTGCGGGAACAAAAAATGCCAAAGGAATGGACCCAATAAAAGTTTAAAGGTAAGAAATAATGAATATCCGCTTATGGAACTCCCCTTTCATCAGGAAGAGGCGCCCGTAAACGGAGCGGTTGCCAGACATAGGCACGAAAGATTTTCCAAACCATAAAAAGATTAAAAATGACAGCACTACAGTTAAGCACCTACGAAACCTTAAAACCGGAAAGTGTAAAAATTTGGTTCGAGGTGGCACCTATATCAAAATTCCCAAAAAATGGTGGAGCCTGTATAAAATACAAGGACAAACAAATCGCCGTATTCAATTTTACCAGGGAAGGCAACTGGTATGCCTGTCAGAATTTATGCCCCCATAAAATGGAAATGGTCCTATCCCGGGGTATGATCGGCGAAGAAAATATGGAACCCAAAGTCACCTGTCCCCTGCACAAAAATAATTTTTCCTTAAAAACAGGGGAGAACCTTAATGGTAGTTGCCACCCTATCGCCATTTATCCCGTAAAGATAGAGAACGGTTGCGTATATGTAGGGTTTTGGGATTAATAGTTTTGGGTATTTTATCCGATCTCTTTGTACCTTGGTCCAAATGAAAATTATGACAGGCCTTAACAAGCATCATAAAGCCTACCCGATCTCTGATAAGGCCCATGGGGCAGATCCGGACGGGAAATACGGACAACCGCTTGACATCACGACTTTTTTGCGGATTCGCAAGTGGTATTTGTTTGCCTTTGCCTGCATAGCAATTACTATAATTATGGCGCAGGTATTGATTCAACGCCATCTCAATTCACAATTAAGTGATCCGCACCTCATCAATATGGCGGGGAGACAACGCGCCTATAGCCAAATATTGGTGAATGATGTGTTGCTCTTAAGGGACGTGGATACCGAACGGGAAAAAACAAAAATTATATCGGAAATACGGAAAACCCTTTTGGTTTGGAAGACTTCCCACGAAGACCTGCAAACGGGAAACCCATCCTTAGCTCCACTCTTTAAGGAAATAGAACCCTATTATTCCGCTATGACAAAGGCCGTGGAGAACGTTTTGGGACCCCTATCCGATCAGGAAGGTATGGAAGATGCTATTTCCATCCTCCTAGAAAATGAACCTCACTTTTTACGGTCGATGGATGCCATTGTAGATGAATTTGATCGACTCGCCAAGGAAAAACTTCAAAGCCTGAAACGGAAGGAACTACTATTATTGGCATTTTCGCTTTTGATCTTGGTCCTGGAAATTCTGTTCATTTTTGGGCCCTTATCCATCCATATAAAAAAAACCATCGCCGATCTGATGCGGAATAAATTAAAATCGGAGGCACGGGCAAAGGAAGTACAACAGCTATTGACCGAAAAAGAGAAATCGCTTCAAGAATTGCAGGAACTGAATTTTGTTATTGACAATGCCGCACTTTTTGCAAGTGCCCAAAAAGGTGGCAGTATTGTTTTTATAAGCAAAAAATTTTTGAAATTATTGGGGATTGCCGAAAAACAGTTGAACAGGCCCTTGTCCGAAATTTTGACTACCGATGAAGGCCAGCAGGAATATCTAAGGGAAGTCTTGAAAAGCAACAAAAAAAATGGAATCCGTACGGAGGAAATCAAGATTACCACGGTAGAAGGAAACCATATTTGGTTGGATATGTCCATCGTTCCCATGCACCGATCCAGCAAAAAACAGAATATTTTGATCTTATGCTCCGATATTACCGAGCGCAAAAAAAACCTCTTGAAAGTGGAGCAACTTACTCAGCAGAACTTTGAAGATCGAATGCTGCAAAAAAAAACACAGGCGAGCCAAATTGTCGAAGGTCAGGAGGAGGAACGCAAACGGATCGCCAAGGATATTCATGATGGCATCGGACAGATGTTGACCGCCCTGAAATTCAATATTGAATCCATCGATCTGGAAAACAAAGAAAAAACGGCAGAGAAATTGGTCTATCTGAAAACCTTGACCGCCGATCTGATCAAGGGAGTGCGTACCGCTACCTTTAATCTTACCCCACCTGAACTTAGCGACCATGGCATATTCCCCGCACTTCAAAAAATGACCATTGAACTCTCAAAATTAACGGGCAAGACGGTTCTATTCGATAATAAAACAAAAGAACACATTCGGTTCGATTCCTTGGCAGAGACCAATATTTACAGAGTGACCCAGGAGGCGGTCAATAATGCGATCAAGTATGCCCAGGCGAACTATATTTTGGTAACGATTAATTTTAAGGATGATATTTTGAGCGTAGTGATAGACGATGATGGCAAAGGTTTCGATGATTCAATTTTGGAAGGGGAACCAAAGAACAACAGTGACGGCGGCATGGGGCTTTTTTTTATGAAGGAGCGGATAGACTATATCAACGGCCGGCTGTTCATCACTTCCGTTCCGGGAAAGGGAACCCGGGTCACCGTAAATTATAAAACAGGATCCAGCAGTACGATAAGGGATGAAATAATACCAGGACCATGAAAATAAGGATAAGGGGAAATTCGGTCAGGTATCGTTTGACCAAAACGGAAGTGGAAACATTTTGTAAAACGGGCCATGTTATGGAAAACACCCATTTTCCGAATAGCACGTTTATGTATGCCCTACAAGCTAGGGAGGGGACAGAAAAATTGAGGGCCACCTTTTTGGGCGACACCATTACCTTATATCTTTCCAAAAGTCTGAGTACGGATTGGGCGGATAACGATACCGTAGGTTTTAGTGATACCGTAACGTTGGAAAGTGGTGAAAAATTGTTTTTATTGGTGGAAAAGGATTTTGTCTGTTTGGACGCGACTATCGAGGATCAGGCGGACAATTATCCGAACCCATTGGCAGATTAAAATAGGGCTACGGTCTAGCGCAAGCCGGGTCCGATCTTCTTTCTCCCCTAAAAGGCGCAATATCCTTTACGTACGAAGGGAACCGTTTTCAGGAACAATATTTGTTCCGGCCCATAGCTCGCATTACTTACGAAAATTGAAGTTCGATCTTTTCAAAATTGGATTTCGGAGCTTCACAGACGGGACAATTATAATTTTCCGGTAGATCATTAAACGGATGTCCTTGGGGTATACCGGCCTTTGCATCCCCGTACACCATATCGTAAACGGTAAAACAGGACTGACATTGATGAACCGTTCGTATCGTATGGCCCGGGTCCTTTTGAATCGGTCTTTCAAATTCCTCCTTGGTATACAATTGGTCAAAGTATTTCTTGCTCAGTTCCATTAATAATCCCGGAAGCTCGATTTTATCGACCTCTTGGGCATAGGCTATATATTGCTGGGTATTGGGGTCAAAATGTTCAAAATGGAGTACATTATAGGTTGGCCGAACCTCAAAATCCCTTACGATGGTCGGTGCATTCCTTTCTATGATGATGGAGGCAAAATGTGATCTTTTGCCCACATCGTTGCTGATACCGAAGGTTAGGCCATAGGTGCTAATATCGTTTTGATCAAAACTACTGACCAGAAATTTTTTAAGCTCCAGGGCATCCTGATCGTCTACGGGCAAATGCCAGTTCATTTCCAGTTGTGAATGCCGGACGTTAATGCCCCATTGCCCGATAAAGCGTTCCAATGCAGGTCTGCTCTGTTTTCGAATACCTTTCACTATAAACGATTTCCAGGGCGTGATACATATCTTACCGATACTGTTATCCAAACAAAATCCACAAAACTCCTTTAGAAAGGCCAGATCGTACCTATTGTTCCGCCAGTAGAGTCCCAGCCAGTACTGATCTAGCCCCATACGGTTCATTCCCTCGTAATAGGGAAAAGTGGTATAAGGAATCTTTAATTCCTCTTCCATGGTCTTGTTATTGGTATCCAGGTTCCTGTTGAGTACAAAAAAAAGCTCATCCACATCCTGTATGTCGTCATATAGGCCCTCTATGTTCTTGGAAATGTTCACAATATCCCAAGTATAGATCAGTACGGGGTAATATGCCGCCGTCCTCCAATGGGGCAGTTTAATGTTCAAATACCAATAATCCTCGTTATTGGAAGCGATAAAATTGAGGTTGCCGTTAAAAATGGGAACCAACCGTTGTTTGGGATCAACAATGTTGATCTTTAGTTTTGGTAAATAATCGAATCCCTCCAATATATAGAGGTAGGTGGATCCTTTAAGCCAATGGGTCATATCGAAGATATCGGCCGAAAGATAGGAACAGACGATATTTTGATAGCTTCTGTCCCCGATGATGTCCGTATTGAACCGTGACAGACTTTCCAACTGTTTTTCTTTGAGGTCGTTTAAGGGAAACAAGAGATCCTGACGTGATCCAAAATATACTTGGGTCGATCCGGCGGCTTCCAACATCGAAATGATGTCCTTGAGTTCCCCAGGGGAAGTAACCCCTCCCTTGATCAATATGCGGTGCAGATCATCGTTCATCACGTGCGTATTTATGTGCTAGGTCGTAGTTGTTTGTCCATTATTTCCTTAATCTCGGGTTTGCAGCTCCCACAACCCAGTCCGGCCCCGGTTTCGGAGCATAATTTGGAAAAATCCGAACATCCGCTAACTATGGCCTCGATTAGGTTATCTTCGCCCACCTGACTACACGAACAGACCAATTTGCCCTTTAAAGGTATCGAATTGGATTTGCCCCTCAAGAGTTCGTTCCGTTTTTCGGAAAGTTCGATTTCTTCCTCTATCAACCTTTTGAATTCTGCGAACTCATTTTTGTCGCCTATTAGAATGGCACCTTTTAGAGTGTCGTTTTTTACGATACATTTCTTATAAAAACGCTTGCTTACGTCCATCAAGATGATTTCCTCATAACTCGTGTCGTCCACGGGCGCATTGACCATGCCGATACTGCACAGATCCAGGTTCTCGAACTTAAGAATGTTCATCAGGACCGAACCGGAATAGATGCTGCTCAAATCGCCGAGAATATAGTTCGCAGCTATATCCGCCTGTTGCTCGGCAGCGGAAGTTATTCCGAAGAGCGAATTGTTGAACTCGGCAATTTCCCCTAACGCAAAAATGGAGGGATCACTGGTCTGTAAATAGGAGTTTACCAGAACGCCACGTCCGGTATCAAGACCGGAATGTTTGGCCAATTCTATATTGGGTCTTGTACCTATGGCATAAACAATGGCATTGCACGGTATGGTTCGCCCTGTCTTTAGGGTTACCAATAATGAATGTTTGCTCTCCCTTTCCTCGAAGACCGTACTCACTTCATTGTCAAAATAGATATTGATGCCCCTTTCCGTTACATCCTCCGCTAGAAGACGGCTAGCGATCCGATCCAATTGGCGTTCCATTAATCGCGGTGCGCGTTGGACAATACTGATATTGACCAGCATTTTTTTTAGGGCCGCGGCAAGTTCGAGTCCCAAAAGGCCGCCACCTACGATTACGACATGCTGTTTGTCCGAAGGGAGTCCGGTTTCCTTTAGGTACGACTTCAAGTTGTCGGCATCACTACGTTCGCGCATGGTAAAACGGCCGGGGAGGTTGATTTCCATTTCGCTCGGGAAAAAGGCCCGGCTACCCGTGGCCATAATCAAAATATCATAGGAACGGATAGTTCCGGTAGCGTCTGTCACCTGCTTGTTCGTGGTGTCGATATGGGTTATAGCGATATCTGGATTTATGGTAACGTCCAACTTTTGCAATTCGCCCTTTTTTAGTTTTTCCAGGGCATCCCATGAAAGCTCGTCACTTATATATTCTGGCAGCAAGACCCTGTTGTAAAAGGGGTCTTTTTCCTTGGAAAATACATGTAGCTCATCATTTCCGTTCTTTTCACGGTACGTTTGTATGAACCTATAGGCCGCGGCGCCCGCTCCGATGATAATTATCCTTTGTTTAGGTTTTACGTACTTTTCCACCTGTACCGCACAATATTTGAAATCGGGTTCCTTTGAGACCGGATCCACAAGGTCGTTCGTCAAATTGTTGGTCCGCCCAAAATCGTTGTTCAGTATCCTGCCCCAATGCATGGGCAAAAAGACCACTCGTTCGCGGATATCGAAATTGATCTTTACCTTGACCTGTACCTGCCCTCTACGGCTTTTGATGACCGCAATATCACCCTCCTTGAGCTTCCGCAAAAAAGCATCGACCTTGTTCATCTCTAGATAGGGCTGCGGGATATGGGTCGAAAGTCGTTTTACCTTCCCCGTCCTGGTACGGGTGTGCCACTGGTCCCTGATCCTTCCGGTGTTTAAGATCAGGGGAAACTCCGCATCGGTTTCTTCGGATTGGTTGTATATTTTTGAAGGGGCATTAAAATGTGCCTTCTTATCGATGGTATAAAATTCAAGATCGGTAAATAATCGGGCCGTCCCTTTATGGCTTTTATGGGGAACCGGCCATTGAAAGCTGCCTTCGTTTTTCAACCGGTCATAGGAGAGACCGGAAATATCGATATTTGTTCCTTTGGTAAGTAAACAGTACTCATCGTATACCTGGGAGGCATTATTATAATCAAAACCTTCAAAACCCATGGCCTGGGCAAAACGCCAAAGGATTTCGACATCGGGCAGGGCTTCTCCCGGGGGATCGATGGCCTTGGGGAGGTAATTGATCCGTCTTTCCGAATTGGTCATGGTACCTTCTTTCTCCAACCATCCGGCGGCCGGAAGAAGTAGATCGGCAAATTTGGTAGTTTCCGAGTTATGGGAAATATCCTGTACCACTACAAAACTGGCATTTTTCAGGGCCCTTTCCGTTTTAAGGACATTGGGCATGCTCACGGCGGGGTTGGTACAGATAATCCAGATAGCCTTTAATTTTCCGTTCTCCAAGGCATCGAACATTTCCGTAGCGGTATATCCGGGTTCGGGTCTAATTTCCGTTCCTCCCCAAAATTCAGCGACTTCCTTTCGGTGTCGGGGATTGTCCAAATCCCGGTGCGCGGCCAATAAAGTGGCCATTCCGCCAACTTCACGTCCTCCCATGGCATTGGGCTGGCCCGTCAATGAAAATGGTCCGCACCCAGGTTTCCCGATTTGTCCGGTAAGTAGCGAAAGGTTCATAAGGGCAACGTTTTTGGAAACCCCGATGACGCTTTGGTTGAGGCCCATCGTCCACATACTGATAAACTTCTTGGCATTACCGATATAATCCGCGGCCTTTCGGATATCGGAGGCTTCTATACCACATTTTTCAGCTGCCTGCCGAACGGAAAGGGTAAAGGCACTTTCTTTACAGGCTTCAAAGTTTGCAGTATGTTTTTTGATAAAATTTTTATCGATTTTCCTTTTTTCGATTAACCACCTGGCAATCGCATTGAAAAGGATAACATCGGTTCCCGGCAGAATTTGAAGATGTAGGTCTGCCGTGGCACAGGTCTGTGTTTTTCTGGGGTCCACTACGATGATCTTAACATCGGGGTTATCCTCTTTTCGCTTTTCCAAGCGTCTGAACAAGATAGGGTGGCACCAGGCCGGATTGGCCCCGGCGATCAAAAAGCAATCCGCCAGTTCAATGTCCCCATAGGAAATGGGTACCGAATCTTCCCCGAACGTTTTTTTGTACCCTACTACGGCCGAGCTCATGCACAAGCGGGAATTGGTATCAATATTGTTGGTGCCTATAAATCCCTTGGCCAGTTTATTGGCCAGATAGTATTCTTCCGTAAGGCATTGTCCCGAAACGTAGAAGCCCACACTATCGGGCCCATATCTTTGGATAATGCTCTTAAAGACCGCTGCGGCCCTATCAAAGGCGGTATCCCATGATACACGTTGCATGGGATGGTTTCTGCTCCAGCGCATTTGGGGATATAGTATCCGATCAGCGGTATCCTGTACTACGTAGTTTAGATTTCTTCCCTTGGAACATAGCATTCCCTTATTGGATGGGTGGTCCGGATCGCCATCCAACAAAATGGAACCTTTAGCACTTACTTCCACCAACATGCCGCACCCCACCCCGCAATAGGAGCAAATAGTTTTCGATATGTTCTTTTTTAGCATATACCCATTAGTCTATCATAAAATTATAGGATTACGTATTGATACGTAGTTATAATTTAATAATAGTTATGGCTTATTTTTGGGGATCGGTAATAATTCGGCCATGAAAGTGGGATATGTGCATTAAGCTTAATCCAAATTATTTGTATTTTAGTGCGTTTATGCCCTTAAAGGGAATACATCGATAAATACGGTAAAATATGTTGATAGAAGTGGTATCCGAGGTAAAAAGTGAATTGGGCGAAGGCCCGGTATGGGACGCTCCGAGAGGGCTTATCTGCTGGGTGGATATTATAAACGGCCTTATCCATGAATGGTTGCCCGAAAAGAAGGTCCATCATACCATAAAAGTGGGACAAATGATCGGGGCCATGGCCGTATGTACCGATGGTAATTACGTTGCTGCCCTGAAAAACGGATTTGGATTTATAGACCGTAGGACGGGGGAAGTCGATCTGATTACAGATCCTGAGGCAGACCTGCCGGACAATAGGTTCAACGATGGGAAATGTGATCCCTCCGGTCGGTTTTGGGCGGGCAGCCTGCCGCTCTCGGAGGACACGGATACCGGAAGCTTATATATATTGAACAGGGATCGATCTGTGGAAAAACGGGAAGATAAAATAACCATCTCCAACGGCCTGGCCTGGAGCCTTACAGATAGGGCGTTCTACTATATAGACACGCCCACCATGAAGGTGGTACGTTATGATTATGATAATGGTACGGGGGCTATCGGCAATAAGGAAACCATCATCAATATTCCA
>DATGQM010000166.1:0-3505 GCA_035304205.1 Arenibacter sp.
ACCATCTTGGGGATGATCATGCTGATTGGACTGGTCTGTAAGAACGCCATTTTATTGGTAGATTTTACCAACCACCGAAAAGAGGCCGGGGAGTCTACCTATACCGCGCTGATCCAGGCGAATCATGCCAGGTTACGACCAATTCTGATGACGACCATTGCCATGGTATTCGGGATGATCCCTATTGCACTTGCCAAGGGTGCCGCTGCGGAAATGAACAACGGATTGGCCTGGGTAATTATAGGGGGCCTCATATCGTCCCTATTCCTTACCCTGGTAATCGTACCGGTAGTATATTCAGTTTTCGATGGAATTACGAGGAGGGTAACGAAAAACAGGGAGAAAATAGACTATTCTTCCGAGATAACGGCAAACTATGAACATATCGAGATCAAGGAGGAATTTGAAAAATAATTTCATGAGCACATAATTCGAGCTCCCCTCCGGCTGCGCTTGGGCGCAGCCACCTTCCCCAAGAGAGGTTGATACGGCACACCTCGAAGGCCCCTTCCGGCCACGCTTGGGCGCGGCCACCTTCCCCAAGGGGAAGGATTTTTAATCTCGCCACTCCGTGGGATAGGATGCAGGGGTATTAACTGTGAAAATTATCTTATTTTTAAATAAAAATAAGAGCATGGCCCAAAAATCAAACCTCATATTACGGTCGGTAGTTTCATTTGTACTTATCGCTGCCCTGCTTTCCTGCAAGGACAAAGGGGAATCAGGATTTGTAGGGAAATCTGGGAAGAAGGAGAGGCCTATAGAAATGGCGGGAAGTCCCCTCTCACAGGATTTTAAGGAATATTGGTATGCCGGGAAGGCCGAAATTTCCTCCTATGCACTAGAACAGGCACGATATGGGGAAATGCGCGATGGAACCGCAGTATTGATCTATGTCACCGAACCTTTTTTAGCGGACAGGCAGGTAAAGGCCGACAAATCGAAGCCCGACGATATTTCGGTCCTAAAATTAAACAGTACCAAGAATTTTTTGACCGGGATATACCCCTACTCCATTATGAACAGTAGTTTTTATCCGGTCCAGGACAACCAACATGCCCTAAAATTGACCTCCTCCGTCCAGGAATGGTGCGGACAGGTATTTACCCAATTAAATAATAGGGAAGGTTTCGATATCCAATCCTTTTCCTATTTTGAATCGGAGGGCGACCGGCACCTTGAACTGGATAGAACACATTTGGAAAACGAGATCTGGAACAGGATACGGATAAATCCCGATAAGTTGCCTACGGGGAAGATCGATATAATTCCCTCCCTGGAGTATTTACGTTTGGCACATAGGGATATAAAGGCCTATGAGGCCGTGGCGGAATTGCACAAGGGACAGGATTACTACCAGTATACCCTTACCTACCCGACACTTGATCGGACCTTGACCATCAACTTTTCCAAAACTTTTCCCTACGGAATAGAAGGTTGGTCCGAAAGCTCGAAAAGCGGACACGGCCCGGAGGCAAAAACCCTGACGACCCGGGCAAGGAAAATAAAAACATTAATGCGTGCGTATTGGCAGGAAAATAAAAATACTGATGTATTTTTGCGCGACAGTTTAGGACTTTAGTTTTATGGAAGCATTATTTCTTGAATATAAAAATGAACTTTTTGCAACTATTATATGTCTAATAGTGCTAGCGGTCCTGAAATATTTTGGCACCAAGGCCATTAGGAAGGTGGGCAAAATAAGCGATCTGAATTTGGGCAGGACCACCCTGATCATAAAGTACGCCACGGCCGGACTCACAGGCGTCGGTGCTTTGGCCCTGATCTTTATCTGGGGCGTAGACATCGGTCTGGTCTTTTCCTCCGTATTTGCCGTAATCGGGATCGCATTCTTTGCCCAATGGTCCATCCTCAGCAATATAACTGCCGGTGTTATCCTGTTTTTCTCCTTTCCTTTTAAGATCGGGGACAAAATCAAAATAATGGACAAGGAAATAGACCTGCCCGGGGAGGTGTACCTTATTGAGGATATTAGGGCTTTCCATATCCATCTTCGGCGTTCCAATGGGGAGCTATTTACCTACCCCAATAACCTAATGCTACAAAAAGCAATAGGCCTGGCAACATCCTTCGAAAAATCCACGGATAGCAGCGACATTTTGTAAGTTGTTAAAGTAATTATAAAATTGCGCTCGCCATTATTATCTTTTTATATTTGATAGCCAACTTAAACAATACCATATGCGCTCTGTTTGGGTGTTCTTTATTGGAATACTACTCGCTTCCAGTCCTATTTTTTCCCAGGCCCCCCATAAAAGTAGTTCCTCCGACATATTCCATTCAATCCAAAAGCTTAATTTTTTAGGTACTGCCCTATATATTGCGGCCCATCCCGACGATGAAAATACGCGATTGATCTCCTATTTCTCCAATGAACTGAAGGCAAATACGGCCTATCTATCCCTGACCCGTGGGGATGGGGGTCAGAATCTAATAGGCCCGGAACTCCGGGAATTATTGGGCGTTCTACGGACCCAGGAATTATTGGCGGCCAGGGGGGTCGACGGGGGGAAACAATTTTTTACCCGGGCCAATGATTTTGGGTATTCCAAACATCCCCAAGAAACGCTTAAGATATGGGACAGGGAAGAGGTTCTGGGTGATATTATATGGATCATACGCAATTATAGGCCGGATATTATCATCAATAGGTTCGATCATCGATCCCCGGGATCCACCCATGGGCATCATACCTCATCGGCCATATTGGGGCATGAGGCCTTTGATCTTGCCGCAAGACCGGATAGTTATCCGGAGCAGCTGAAAAAGACAGAGGTCTGGCAACCAAAAAGATTGTATTTCAACACCTCCTGGTGGTTTTATGGTAGCGAGGAAAAGTTTGAAAAAGCGGACAAATCCAAGATGGTCGATTTGGATGTCGGGGTATATTACCCCCTTAAAGGGATGTCCAATAATGAAATTGCCGCCCTTGCCAGTAGTCAACACCTTTGCCAAGGTTTTGGCCGCTTAAGTAGCAGGGGCAGTGAGAACGAATACCTGGAACTTCTAAGCGGGGACCTGCCCGCAGATCCCTCCAATATCTTCGACGGAATAGATACCAGTTGGTCCCGGGTGGATGGCGGGGCTGCCGTGGGGAAAATTTTATATCAAATAGAGGAGAATTTTGATTTTGTGGAACCGTCCAGACATTTGCCACAGCTTATAGCGGCCTATAAGGCCCTTATGAAGGTTACCGATCGGCATTGGAGATCGATCAAGCTCAGGGAACTGGAGGATATCATCCTTGCAGTATGCGGCCTATACCTTGAGGCTTCCGCAGCCGTACCAAATACCTATCCGGGAGGGACGGTAGCGGTCCAAATAGAGGCCATTAATAGGAGCAATAGTCCTATTTTGCTCCGCAAGGTATCCCTCTCCGACGAATCGGGCAGCGATATGGCCATCCCGCTAAAGGAAAATAAAAGGGAACTGATCCAATTAAACCTAAAAATCCCCGAAAACACGCCCTATACCAATCCCTATT
>DATGQM010000167.1:0-12205 GCA_035304205.1 Arenibacter sp.
AATTCCACATTACCTCCCGAGAGGATAATGCCCACTTCCTTATTTTTAAATCGTTCCTTTTCCCGTATTAGTGCCGCAAAAGGTACCGCACTGGAGGGTTCTACAATAATTTTCATCCGTTCCCATATCAATTTCATGGCCGCTATGATCTCCGCTTCCTCTACCCTAATAATTTCGGGCACCAAGGCCTTTATAATGGGAAAATTAATATCCCCCAACTGTGTCTTAAGTCCGTCCGCAATGGTATTGGAGGATAAGTTCGATTCAATTTTTCCCGACTGTAGGGACCGGTAAGCGTCATCCACCTCAAAAGGCTCCCCTCCTATTACCTTACAATTACTGTCGAAATAATGGGCCGCTATAGCAGAAC
This sequence comes from Arenibacter sp., assembly GCA_035304205.1. Lineage (GTDB taxonomy): Bacteria > Bacteroidota > Bacteroidia > Flavobacteriales > Flavobacteriaceae > Arenibacter. The sequence continues at coordinate 371 of DATGQM010000167.1, forward strand.
CGGCGATCAATCCGCCCCCGCCCACAGGTACCAGGATACGATCCAGATCTGGCCGATCTTGCAATAGTTCCAAGGCAGCGGTGCCTTGACCGATTATAACATTTATGTTATTGGAAGGATGTAACAGTGTAGCTCCTTTTTCCTTTACTATAGTATGGGCCGCGGCCTCCCTTGCTGCCAAGGTGGGTTCTACCAGGGTTACCAGTCCCCCATAATCCTGCACCGATCGGATCTTGACCTTGGGTGCACTGGAAGGCATTACGATATAGGCGGCGACCCCTAAATTTTTAGCGGCCAGGGCCAGGGCCTGTCCAAAATTTCCCGAAGAATGGGTCACTACCCCTGCCCTTTTCTGTGCTTCGCTTAATTGTAGAATGGCATTTATGGCACCCCGCATTTTAAAGGCCCCCATTTTCTGTAGGTTCTCACATTTAAAATGGAGTTTGGCACCCGTCAGGTCGTTCAATAGGCGCGAACCGAGTACCGGCGTCCTATGGATATAGGGTGCAATGCGTTTTACCGCAACTTCTACTATTTCCTTTGCGGGTATCATGGATTAACGGTTTCAAGGGCATGTATGGTCCTGGGACTATGATTCTTAACGATATCCACCATGGCCTTAATATGTTCCGGGGTGGTACCACAACATCCGCCAACAATATTCACCAAACGTTTTTCCGCATATTCCTTGATCTGGGAAGCCATTTGTTCGGGAGTTTCGTCATATTCCCCAAAGGCATTCGGCAGCCCCGCATTGGGATGGGCAGAAACGGCATGCCCTGTCTTGGCGGCCAACACCTCCAAATGGGGCACTAACTGACTGGCTCCCAAGGCACAATTAAACCCTACGGATAAAATGGAAATATGACTTATGGAAATTAAAAAAGCTTCCGCAGTCTGCCCGGATAAGGTTCTCCCGGAAGCATCCGTAATGGTGCCACTGACCATTATGGGAATATCCAGATTCCGTTCTTCCTTCACCTCTTCTATGGCGAAGAGGGCCGCTTTGGCGTTAAGGGTATCAAAAATGGTCTCTACCAATAAGATATCGGCTCCCCCATCGATAAGGGCCTCTACCTGTTGCTTATAGGCCACCCGTAATTGATCAAAGGTTATGCCCCTAAAACCCGGGTCGTTAACATCCGGGGACATACTGGCGGTCTTGTTGGTGGGACCGATACTACCGGCCACAAAACGGGGTTTATGGGGCTCCCTGGCCGTAAATTCATCGGCTACCTGTTTGGCAATCCGGGCCGACTCATAATTGAGTTCGTATACCAGTTCCTCCATATGATAGTCCGCCATGGCAATAGTGGTACTGGAAAAAGTATTGGTCTCTACAATATCCGCACCCGCCTCAAAATATTGTCGGTGTATCTCCGCAATGGTCCCAGGCTGGGTAAGCGACAAAAGATCGTTATTGCCCTGCAAGGGATATGCCCAGTCCTTAAAGCGTTCGCCCCTAAAATCAGCTTCGGTATATTTGTATTTCTGCAACATGGTACCCATGGCACCGTCCAATATTAAAATACGCTTCCTTAGTTCTTCCTGAATATTCCCCATCCTACTTTTTTCAAATTCGTTCGGTCCATCATCGGACAAATTACTTATAGTTTATACTACTTATCTGGACGTCCACAATACCTTCCCTTCCCTATGCATAAAAGAGACCACTGCCCAAAGGACAAATTTGGAATCCATTAGGCACAATACGGACCCTGCCTATTGTAAGCCATCGAATAATATATAATCAAGTAAGGAAAAGTTTTGGACCAAGGTCTTTCTTTCTGTTATCTACTCCTACCGCAATAATAAATTTAATTGCGTTGGGATTAGAACGTAGCACCTTCTTTATCTCCCCTAAAAGTAAAGGGATGGGAACAAAGGGTTGCTAAGGCTTCACCGGGTCTAGTCCCTCCGCCTTTCTTGATAACGTTTTCAAATTGATAATGAACAATGTGCAAAGTAACGTAACAGTATTTGCAAAAACAAGGAAAGGCTTCCTTTTTTATATCTGCCAGGTTTTAAAAACATCCTTAGATTTGGCAGGTTTTAAAAACCTGCCAAATATTAAGCTAAAATACTTTGTACCACTTCTTTTTTGGCCTCTTTCTTACTGCCATCAAATCCTTCCACTCCACCTACGGTGGTATATTTCATTACGTATCGTTTTCCGGGATTGATCAACTGATAGGCACTTTGGCACATAACGGCCGCTTCATGGAATCCCGAAAGGATCAATTTAAGTTTTCCGGGATAGGTGTTTACGTCGCCAATGGCATATACCCCGGGGATATTGGTCTGATAATCGTACGCATTATTTACCTTGATGGCATTTTTCTCTATTTCCAGGCCCCAATCCCCAATAGGCCCGAGTTTAGGCGAAAGTCCGAACAGCGGAATAAAAAAGTCCGTTTCCACATAGGATTCCCCCTTTTCCTCGTCGTTGTGCTTTACTACTACCGCTTCCATGTGGTCGTCCCCGTACAGGCGGACCACCTCGGCTTCGGTAAACAATTTAATTTTACCCACCTTGGCCAGTTCGGCAGCCTTCTCCACAGAGTCCAAGGCCCCCCTAAATTCGTTCCTTCTGTGTACCAGTGATACTTCAGAAGCTACATCCGCCAAGAAAATGGCCCAGTCGAGGGCAGAATCGCCCCCACCGGAAATCACTACTTTTTTACCACGGTATTCCTCCGGGTCTCTTACCATATAAACTACCCCCTTATCCTCAAAATCCGTCAGATCCGGTATCAGGGGCTTACGGGGCTCAAAAGATCCCAGACCGCCCGCGATCACCACCACCGGTGCCTGATGCTTTGTTCCCTTATTAGTGGTTACCACAAAGGAACCGTCCTCCAACTTGTCCAAGGTCTCCGCTCTTTCGCCCAGGGTAAAACCCGGTTCGAAGGGCTGGATCTGCAACATTAGGTTTTTCACCAGGTCCCCGGCCAAGATCTCCGGATAGGCAGGAATGTCATAAATGGGTTTTTTTGGATATATTTCCGTGCACTGCCCGCCAGGTTGGGTCAATGCATCTATAAGATGTGTCTTTAATTTTAATAGCCCCGCTTCAAAAACGGTAAACAGACCTGTTGGTCCCGCCCCTATTATTAAGATATCTGTTTTTATCATACTACTAAATTGAATACTATTTTATATATACGCCTTCTTTTACAAGAAGGTCTTTAAAATGCGACTTACTTTCCAAATTATGGGCATAATCCAATACTGCCGATCGGTGTTTTACCACTTCCCCGATAATAATGATCGCCGGGTTGCCCAACTGCTCCCTTGCTACTATTTCCTCAATGGAAGCTATGGTCCCGACACCCACTTTTTCATCCTTGCAGGTGCCATTTTGGATAATGGCGATCGGGAGTTCCGATTTTCCCTCTTCCCTGAACAGGCAAACGATCTCGGAGAGCTTGCCCATTCCCATTAGGATGACGATCGTGGCGTTGGACTTGGCGGCCAAGGCTACGTCCGAGGATAGCTTATGGTCTTTGGTCGTACCCGTAATCACCCAAAAACTTTCCGAGGCCCCACGTTTGGTTACGGGAATATGTTGGGAGGCCGGTACGGCTACCGAAGAGGATATCCCGGGAACCATGGCCACCTTTAGGCCCTTGCTTGCCGCAAATTCCATTTCTTCGGCCCCCCTGCCAAACACGAAGGGGTCGCCACCTTTTAAGCGGACCACATGCCCATGGGTGGCCGCCCTGCCCACAATAAGTTCGTTGATCTGATTCTGTTGATAGGTATAGCATCCTTTTCTTTTGCCCACAAAAATATGTTCGGCCCGTGGCGCATATTCCAACAGGGATTTATCAACAAGGGCATCGTACAGGACCACATCTGCCGACTGTAATGCCTTTATCGCCTTTAAGGTAATCAGATCCACATCGCCCGGACCTGCGCCCACTACCGTTAAGGAACCGTGGCCATGATCTGTGGCTTTAGGTTTGGCCGTTTTAAAAATACTATTGTCCGATTTTTTTTTCATCCCCTTAAACTGTTGCCAGTTCCAATTGTCTATATGCCTCCACCTTGATCAAAAATTCTTCCGCATCCCTTAAATAAGAGCTTGCAAAGGATGCCGTTGGCTCCTGCTTATTTAATTGCATGACCAATTCCTGAAAGGCATTTTCCAGTTTCAATTTTCCGGTAGCCACAAAAAACTCATCAAAGTCGTTGATTATACCGATATGGGTGTTTACTTTGGCATTTTCGGCCGTTAAAAGTGCCTTTGCCGTGTTGATCATGGAAGAATAGGAATGGTAGATGCTGGCAGCATATTTTTCCTCTTCCAAATTCAGTTTTGCCGTTTCCACTTTTTCCTGGCTATCGAATAAAAGGGTTGCTATAAGATCTATGATAACCCCGGCACATTCCCCTACACCAATGGCCTGCTCATATTTTTCGTTATTTCCCCAATCGATAAAATCAGAGGCCGCTAAATTATCCACATCGGATAGCGGCTTTAGAAATTCATAGAAATACATCTGACCCTTCTCCTCATAATAATCCACGAACTTCTTCCCATTTCCGTTTTGATCAAAATCGTCCAAGATAAACCTTAGGGCCTCGGGGCCCCTCTTGCTGGGTATCTTTACGACCTTATCCGCATACCGACCATTGCCATTGCCAAAATTTCCTCCCCCTAAAAGTACCTGTAGGGCGGGAGCGACCAATTTATCCTTGGTCCGGACGGACATTCCCTGAAATCCGATGTTTGCCATATTGTGCTGTCCGCAGGCATTCATACACCCGCTGATCTTGATCGCCACATCGGGGTTATTGATATAGTGCGGGTATTCGGCCTTGATCACCTTTTCCAATTCATCCGCTATTCCGGTACTGCTCGCTATTCCCAGATTACAGGTATCCGTTCCGGGGCAGGCCGTAATGTCCACCGCGGTATTGTACCCTATTTCCGTAAATCCAAGACTTTGAAGTTCTTGATAAAAAAACGGTAAAAAGGATTCCTTTACATAGGGAATCAAAATATTTTGGCGCAGGGTCATCCTAACTTCCCCGGCAGCATATTTTTCTACCAGATCCGCCAGTTGTCGGGCTTTATCGATATAAAAATCGCCCAACAGTACCTTTATCCCTATAGCTACGTAACCTTCCTGTTTCTGTGGCACCAAATTGGTGGATTTCCACAAGTTAAAATGGTGTTGATCTTCAATAATTACCTCGGGCACCACATTTTTGGACAGGGATATTTTGGGATAGGCATCCGCATCAATAGGATATGTCTTAAAAGGTATGGCCAATTGCTCTTCTTGCAACAATTTTTTAAATCCGTCCAGCCCGATATCCTTCAGAAGAAATTTCATCCTGGCCTTGGCCCTGCTCTTGCGTTCCCCGTACCGATCAAAAACGCGTACCACCCCTTCCATCAAGGGAATGATCTGGTCCGCGGGGAGAAAGTCGAACATCTCGTCGGCATGCCTGGGCTGTGAACCGAGTCCACCCCCCAACATCACCTTAAATCCCCTTACCCCGTTCTCCAACTTGGCTATAAAGCCCAGATCGTGCAAATAGGAAAGTCCGCTATCCGCATCGGAAGCGGAGAAGGAAACCTTAAATTTTCTCCCCATCTCCTGACTTATAGGGTTCCTTAAGAAATATTGAAATAGGGCATGGGCATAGGGCGATACATCAAAAGGCTCATCTACATCTATTCCGGCCGTTTCACTTGCCGTCACGTTACGCACCGTATTTCCACAGGCCTCACGAATAGTAATGGCATCGCGCTCCAATTGCGCCCACAGTTCCGGGGTACGATTGATATCCACAAAATGGATCTGGATATCCTGACGGGTGGTGATATGCAAACGCCCGGTGGAATACTCCTCGGAAACATCGCATATCCTTCGCAGCTGTTGCGAGGTCACTTTCCCGTAGGGCAGTTTTATCCGGACCATTTGCACTCCCGGCTGGCGTTGTCCATAGATTCCCCTTGCCAGTCTTAGGCTGCGGAATTTATCCTCATCCAATTTCCCTCCTTGAAATTCATGGATCTTGGCCGCTAGGGCAATAATATCCTTTTCCACTACCGGATTCTCCAATTCTGTCCTGAAACTTTGCATATTCTATTACAAATTAAAAAAAATCGAAATCTTGCCCTGCTATCTATTCTATAAAACCTACCCCCGCCGTAGTATTGGTCTGATTGTCTATTAGGATAAATGAGCCATTGGTACGGTGTTCCCTAAAGGTGTCGTAAAAGATGGGCTTGTTCAACTTAAAGGTAACCTGTGCTATATCGTTCATTCCCAAGGCACTTATTCCCGTATCGATACCGGAATAGTCCGGATGGATCTTATGGTGGATATTTTCTACCTTGGCCAACACTTTATTTACACCGTGTTGTAGGATGTATTTGCTCCCGGGAGTCAATTTCCGGGAATCCATCCAAGAGACCGTAGCCCTAAATTCCTTATTGATCGTTGGAAGATCGTTGGCCTTTACCAACATATCGCCCCTGCTCACATTTACATCGTCTTCCAAGGTAATGGTAACCGAGGAACGCCTTGTAGCGGTTTTGTATTTTTTATCATAAAAATAAATATCCTTGATCTTGGATTTGGTCATGGAGGGCAATACCACCACATCGTCCCCTACGCTGAGCTCACCTCCATAAACTTTCCCCGCAAAGCCCCTAAAATCATGGTATTCCTCTGTTTTGGGCCTGATTACAAATTGCACCGGAAATCGTGGTGTACCTATATTATATACATCTTTCCTATCCAAGGCCTCAAAATGTTCCAATAGAGTCTGTCCCTTGTACCAGGACATTTTTTCGGAACGATTTACCACGTTATCGCCCTTAAGGGCACTGACCGGAATAAAAGTGATCTTTTGATCCCGGTAATCCCGTTTCCCCATTAGGACCTCAAAATCGGCCTTGATCTCCTGGTACCTTTCTTCCGAAAAATCTACCAGGTCCATTTTATTTATGGCCACTATTACATCTTTGATCCGCAGCAGATTATTGATAAAAAAATGCCTGTTGGTCTGTTCTATGACCCCTTTTCGTGCATCGATCAGGATGATCGCCGCTTGGGAGGTAGAGGCACCGGTAACCATATTCCTGGTATATTCAACATGGCCCGGGGTATCGGCTATGATATAACTTTTGGTGGGGGTAGAAAAATAGATATGGGCAACATCAATGGTTATCCCCTGTTCCCTTTCTGCCACCAGGCCATCCGTTACCAACGAAAAATCCAGATAATCGTAGCCTTTCTGCTTACTCGTCCTTTCAATGGCCTCCAACTTATCGTCGGTCAAAGATTTGGTATCATAGAGCAATCTTCCGATCAAGGTACTTTTCCCGTCGTCCACACTGCCGGCCGTTGCTATTTTTAGTACTTCCATTATTTAGTATTAAGTATTGAGTATTAAGTATTAAGTATTGAGATGTGAGTATTGAGAAGCGAACTGCACTTTCAAGGCTATAGGCCATACGCAAAGGTCACGGACCTTGAACTTTAAACCTTAAATTTTTATCCGCCAACCGCAACTGCCAACTGCCAACTCAAAAATACCCCTGTTGTTTTCTTTTTTCCATTGCCGCTTCGGAGCGTTTATCATCAATTCTGGCGCCCCGTTCCGAAATCTTGGATTCCCGTATTTCCCCTACCACCTTATCTATGGTATCCGCATGGGACAGGACAGCGGCGGTACAGCTCATATCGCCGACGGTCCTAAACCTGACGATACGCTCCTCTACCTCCTCGTTTTCGGCACGAAAGACGACATCGTCCTCTGCGGACCATATAAATCCATCCCTTAAAAAGGTGTTTCTTTTGTGCGCAAAATAAATGGATGGAATTTCGATATCCTCTTTTTGGATATAGCTCCAAACGTCCAATTCCGTCCAGTTACTTATGGGGAATACCCTAACATTCTGGCCCAATTCTATTTGTCCGTTCAACATATCAAAGACCTCCGGCCGCTGATTCTTTTCGTCCCATAGTCCAAGATCGTCCCGAACGGAGAAGATGCGCTCCTTGGCACGGGCCTTTTCCTCATCCCTTCTGGCACCGCCGATACAGGCATCAAATTTAAATTCCTCGATAGCATCCAACAAGGTAGTGGTCTGCAGGATATTCCTACTGGCATATTTACCGGTCTCCTCTACCACTTTTCCCTGATCTATGGAATCCTGCACATTTCTCACGATCAATTCTACTCCCAGTTCCGCTACCAATTTATCCCTATAGGCAATAGTTTCCGGAAAATTATGACCCGTATCTATATGCATCAACGGGAAAGGTATCTTGGCCGGAAAAAATGCTTTTTGCGCCAATCTCACCAAGGTTATGGAATCTTTTCCTCCCGAAAAAAGCAATACGGGCCTATCAAACTGTGCGGCAACCTCCCTTAAAATGTAGATTGCCTCATTCTCTAAATCATTGTTGTTCAATACGTCCAACGTATTCGTTTGCCCTACGTCTATCCCTGTGTCCAAATCTGCTGCTGTTATGTTCAAAATATATTGTTTTTAATGGATTATCGCCTTTGTAAAGGCTATTCCGATCGTTACTGTTCCTTAAGTATGTAAACCGCACTCCCGGTTTTCCAAAACCTTGGTGGGATCAAAATATTTATGTTCATTGGGCAAATTGCTATCCTGAAGATAACGGTCCAATTGAGCATCCGTGTAATGGTAAAACGGACTCACCTTTAACACCCCATCCTTGCTTAGACTTAGTATATCCAAAGAATCCCTTAAGGCGGTCTGGCCCTGCCTCAGGTTGGTAAACCAAACATCGGGCCTATGATCTTCCATGGCCCTCTTAAACGGCTCCAATTTTACCTGTTCCGTAAAAAGTGCATGCCGGGGATCATCAATACCGGGGATGCCCATTACTACATCCCGATGGGCGACCGTTTGCCGGGGAACATATAATTTAATGTTCAGCTGCAAGAGCCCGATCAATTCCTCGGCATGCCGGTAGGTCTGGGGCGTATTATAGCCCGTATCGCACCAAAGCACGGGAATATTGGAGTCTACTTGTGTAACGGCATGCAGAATAGCCACTTCATACGGCCTGAAATTGGTGGTTACCACAGGTTTTTGGGCATACTGTACGGCCCAAGAAATAATTTCTTCGGGCGGAATACCCTTGAATTGCTGATTTAAACCCTGTAATTGCTCCTCTGAAAATGCCATGTGTCAATCTTTATTTATACCTTAAATTTTATCTTCACTTTCCCCAACCGATTCTGTTCCATATCCTTTCATGGAAAAAATACAATACCATTTTTGTAAAAAGTTCTACTACCCCGATCGAAAATGCTACTTTTAGGGTACCCGTAATGAACCAGGAAATCAATATGGTATCCAGAGTTCCAATAATCCTCCAACTTATCGACTTGGCGATACTGCGCTTGGGGTTTTCGGACCTTCTATCCTCTTTATAACTTTTTTTAACCTTATCGTTATTGGAAACCCACTGTTCTGCGATCATAAGCGTAAAAGTTGAAAAATTATTACCCTATCGATTTGATAGGATAGGCAAAAATAAAACTATTTTTAAAAAATCAAACATAAATGCCTAATTAAATTCCAATTACCCCATAGTTTTAATAGATTATTAAGGAACAGACTTTAATTAGGAGTATCCAACCAACCCAAAATCCATATTCAAATAAAAAGATATATCAAGATTCCGGATTCCACTTGCGTGACGGGACCAAGTCTGCCAAGGTGTTATTCTTAAAGACCTCCAAGGTACTGTCCCTTACCTGTAGCATAAGGAGATGTACCGAACAACTGGCCTCATCGGGACAGTCGTTACATCTTTCATAGAAATTTAGACTTACACACGGCACCATGGCAATAGGGCCTTCCAATACCCGCATCACCGTGGTCATGGAAATATCTTTCGGGTCCTTGATAAGGTAATACCCGCCGCCCTTGCCTTTTTTAGAACCCAAAAGCCCCGTTTTTCTCAGGGTGAGCAAAATACTTTCCAAAAATTTTTGGGAAATATTCTCATGTTTGGCTATTTCCATGATCGATACGGGCTGACGTCCCTCCTGGGTAGCCAAAAAGGTAAGTGCCTTTAATCCGTATTTGGTCTTTTTAGATAGCATGGTACGAAGATAAGGAAATTTGGAATTAACGGGAGTAAATTCTTTTGACCCCCCTTTAATCCTATCGCCCCAGCGCTATTGATCCAATGCCTGCCCTATATCGGCAATGATATCGTCTATATGTTCCAATCCTACCGAAATGCGCACCATTCCGTCCGTTAAACCGGTACCCTTCCGTTCTTCTGAAGACAATTTACTATGTGTCGTGGAGGCCGGATGGGTTACAATGCTCCTGGAATCTCCCAAATTGGCGGAAAGCGATAGCATTTTTATGGCATCAAAAAATCGTTGTCCGGCCGCTACCCCCCCTTTTATCTCGAACGCTACCACACAGCCCCCTGCACTCATCTGGCGTTTGGCAATGGTATATTGGGGATGGGATCTTAGAAAAGGATACTTTACCCAATTCACTTTAGGGTGGCCTTCCAAAAATTCGGCCAATTTTAATGCATTGTCACAATGCTTATCTACCCGGACCGCTAGGGTTTCCAAGCTTTTGGAAAGCACCCATGCGTTGAATGGCGACAGGGAAGGACCGGTCATCCGTGAAAATCGGTATATTCTATCGATCAGCTTGGCAGTGCCCACGGTAATGCCCGCCAAGACCCTGCCCTGCCCGTCCATTAATTTTGTACCGGAATGGATCACCAGGTCCGCACCGAACTTAATGGGCTGCTGCAAATAGGGCGAGGCAAAGCAGTTATCGATAATCAATATTAGATTATGTCTTTTTGCAATTCTGCCCAATACTTCAAGATCCAATACATCCACACCCGGGTTCGTTGGCGTTTCCGCATAGATGATCTTAGTTTTGGGAGTCACCAGTCCGTCTATACTTTCCAGGTCATCGATCTTAAAATAACTGGTGGATATATTCCATTTGGGAAAAAGTTGGGTAAACAGACTATGTGTGGCCCCAAAAATATTTTTTGCGGAAATGATATGGTCCCCGCTCTCCAAAAGTGCCGAAAAAGTAGAGAATACCGATGCCATCCCGGAGGCAAACGCAAATCCACTCTCGGCCCCCTCCATTTTACAGACCTTATCTATAAATTCGGTGGTATTCGGGTTGGAATATCTGGAATATACATTGCGGTCCTTTTCCTCTGCGAAGGAAGCCCGCATATCCTCTGCATCCTCGAACACAAAACTGGAGGTCAGGTACATAGGGGTGGAATGTTCTAAAAATTGGGTGCGCCCGGTCTGGGTGCGGATGGCTTCCGTTTCGAATTTGAAATTTTGCTCCATAATATTATATAGCTGTTTTTATTTGATATTTATTTCGGACATAGCCGATCATCCCTTTTCCGCAATTCTCAAAATATCCCCGAAAACCCCCCTGGCCGTTACGGCCGCACCTGCGCCCGCACCTTGGATGACCAAGGGATGTTGGCCATAGGATTCGGTATAGATTTCAATAATGGAGTCGGACCCTTTTATCTGGCCCAACGAACTTTCCTTGGGTACCGAGACGAGTTTTACTTCTAGAATCCCCTTCTCCTTTTGAAGGTCCCCGGAAAGTTCCCCCACATATCGCAGGACGTGACCGGGTCGTTGCGATTTCTTGATGGCACTGAATTTCTCGTCCAAAACCGAAAGGTTCTCCAAAAATTCCTTTACCGTCCCGCCTTGCAACTCGTTCGGTATCAGGTTTTCTACGTTGATATCGGTGAACTCATTGCGCAGATCGAGCTCCCTGGCCAAGATCAACAATTT
>DATGQM010000168.1:0-25083 GCA_035304205.1 Arenibacter sp.
TACGATTGGCTGGAAAAAGGAGCGCATTTTTATGTGTGCGGGGATGCCAAACAAATGGCAAAGGACGTGGATACGGCCTTAAAACAGATTATCCAACAACAAGGTGGGGTTACCCTCCAAAAGGCGGAGGCCTACATTAAAGAGCTTCAGCTGTCCAATAGATATCAGGCCGATATTTATTGACCCCCATCCAAAATTAAGGGAGAAACCTAGGGAGGGGGAAATTGAAAACCCCCTTTTCCAAGAGGGATATTGATGGAAAAACAGAAAAAACAATAAAAATACTACGGAAAATAGGTCCATGGAAAAAATAATAGCGAACCAAAAATTGTCGGAAGACGAGCATATTAAGGATAAAAGTGATTTTCTTAGGGGAACGATCAAGGAGAGCCTAAAAAACCCGATTACGGGCGCCCTACATCCCGATGATGTCAAGCTTATTAAATATCACGGTTCCTACCAACAATATGACAGGGATCTGGAAGCCGAACGGAAGCAGAAAAAACTGGAGCCCATGTACCAGTTTATGGTACGGGTAAGGGCCGCAGGAGGGGTTACTACCCCCAAGCAATGGCTGGTCCTGGATGAACTTTCGGATGCACACGGTAATGGCACCCTAAAGCTTACCACCAGGCAATCCTTCCAATTTCACGGGATACTAAAACGTGGTTTAAAACCCATCATCCAGGAAGTAAATGAAGTTTTATTGAGCACCCTTGCCACCTGTGGGGACGTGAACAGGAACGTAATGTGCAATCCCAATCCCTACCGATCCCATATCCATGGGGAGGTCTATAAGCTTGCCAGCGAGATAAGCGACTATTTTCTTCCCAAAACAACCGCCTATCATGAAATATGGCTCAACAAGGAAAAAGTGGCCGGTACCCCCGATTTCGAACCCCTGTACCATCACACCTATCTTCCCCGAAAATTCAAAATTGCCCTGACCATTCCTCCTAACAATGAAGTGGATGTTTTTGCGAACGATCTGGGGCTTATCGCTATCGAAGAAAACGGCGGACTTAAGGGATTCAACATTTGCGTAGGCGGGGGATTGGGAAGTACTTTTGGCGTGGAGACTACCTACCCCCGTTTGGCGGACGTAATCGGTTATGCTCCCAAGGAAAAGGTTATTGAAGTGGCCGAAACGGTAATCGCCATACAAAGGGATCACGGCAACCGATCGGACAGAAGATTATCAAGGTTAAAACATACGATCGATGATCGGGGCCTGGAATGGTTCGTAACCGAATTAAATACCCGTCTGGGATGGAAACTTTCCGCTCCACGCCCTTATAAATTCATTACGAACGGCGATACCTATGGTTGGCTCAAAGGAACAAACGATAAATGGTTCTATACCCTATTCGTCGAACACGGGAGGGTAAGGGATGAAGATGGCTATGAATTAAAGAAAGCGCTCCGGGAAATCGCCCAGATCCATCAGGGCGATTTTCGCCTTACCGGAAACCAGAACCTCATCATTGGGAATGTAGCGGAAAATGCCAAGGAAAATATTGAGGCCATTTTAGAAAAATACGGAGTAATCAACCACCCCAAACTAACGGGACTCCGGAAAAGCTCCATGGCCTGTGTGGCCCTGAATACATGCGGATTGGCCTTTGCGGAATCGGAACGGTACCTGCCTTCCCTGATCGACAAGCTGGATCCGATCATGGAAAGGCACGGGCTGGAAACCGCCGATATCAATATCCGGATGACGGGCTGTCCCAATAACTGCGCCCGATCGTCCCTCGGAGAAATCGGTTTTGTAGGACGGACCATAGGCCGGTACAATATGTACTTGGGAGCCAGTCATAATGGCGACCGATTAAACTCGCTATACAAGGAAATGTTATCCGAAGCGGATATCCTCCAAGAGCTGGAACCTATCATAGCCGCATATGCCCAGGAAAGGACGGAAGGGGAACATTTTGGGGATTTTGTGATACGGAAAGGGATAGTGGCCGTGACCGATAGGCCCATGCAGGTTTTGGGATGATGGGGTATCGATTAAAGCGGGTTAGGTGTCGTCCCTGGGCCGCATATCCCTGAACACGGGCGGACGGAACCGGAACGCTATCTGCCCGGTTTAACGTTTAGTAGGTGTTTGTCTATATGTAAGGCATCCGTGGGATAGGTGATGAATTTCTCTCCTGACCTTAAATCAATTCATTTTAAAAGAACCTGTTCTTTTTGTATATAGGCCGGATTATATTCCCCACGTTCGTGAAAACCCAAAAATTTGCGCATGCTGCCCATACGCGGATAACTGTCAAATATATCCCCATATCCCAAAACTCTCGGGTCGCCCTGCTTTTCCAGTTCCATATCAAGTTTCAGTCTTAAATCCTTTTTTATTTTATCGTATTCCAGTTCTCCCGCGATATTATTTATACAACCTGGATCCCTTTTAATATCATATAATTGTTCTTCGGGCCTCTTGTCAAAGGCTAAACCATACTGCTGGGGATATTGGGTTCCCTGAGCAAGTAAAAATAGTTTTGATGGCGAATCGTCTATATCATGAAATCCAGGCCATAATGGTTTAAATCCTTTGGGGGTTACAGCGTTTTTGGCCGAAGCAGGTACCGGATCTCCGGCAGGCCATAGATCGGGCTTAAAATTACGCACGTAAAGGTAATCCCGGGTTCGAATGGCACGTGCGGGATAGCCAAGATTATCGGGTCTGGCATCCGTATGTCTTTCACGACCGGTAAGGACAAATTCCCGATGCTCCTTAGATCCACTTTTTGTATCCGGGAAGAATATGCCGGTCAGACTTTTACCTGTCATTTCTAGCTCAGTTTCCACACCTGCGACCTCCAGAAATGTAGGGGTCAAATCAATAAGCGACACCAGGTCATCTACCGTTCTATTCCCTTTCATTTTGGAAGGCCAGCAAATCGCCAATGGCACGTGGGTACCATATTCCTGTATATTTGCCTTTGCCGAAGGAAATGGCATTCCGTTATCCGAGGTGACCACAATAATGGTATTATCAAGGTCCCCGCTATCCTTTAAGAACTGAATGATTTTCCCTAAATGGACATCAAACCATTCTATCTCCAATATATAATCGGCAATATCACTTTTGATCAATTCGTGTTCGGGAAGAAATTCGGGTACCAACACTTCCTCCAATTTCTTAGCGGCCCTTAGCCCGGAACCCTCCTCATAAATGCGGTGGGGTTCATGCCCGCCGTACCAAAAAAAGAAAGGGTGTTCCTTTTTTTTCTTTTGAAAAAAATTAACGAAATTCCCAAAATAGTCGGTAAGATCGATGCCGCTGGCCGGGACAGATTCTAATTTCCTGTCGTTGAATTCAGGCCCGACAGGGTTTTGTGACCAGCCGGTATCTTGCCAGTTGCCCGGTCCCCATGATTTGCCCGTAAAACCAACCTCATAACCCGCATTCGCCAATAAATCCGTAAAAACCGTGAACTTTTTCGGAAAATAACTGCCATGTGTGCCAGCTTCCTCCAGTTGCCAAATATTTTTCCCCGTTAATATTGCCGCCCTGGAAGGACTACATTGGGGAGCCGCTACAAATGCATTGTTAAACAAAATGCCGGCCTTCGCCACACTATCAAAGAAGGGGGTCCGGATGCCCTTGGTTCCATAAGCCGAAGCATAGGGATACGATTGGTCATCCGCAATGGCAAAAAGAATATTGGGCCTATGTTCCTTTTTAGGTTTATCTTCAGCTTTGCAACCTAACAATACTAATGTAAAAATCAGATGTTTGACAACCCATAATCGCCGTCCAATATAATTTTTCATTTTTTAAATACTTTATCTGTTACCTTTTATTTATTTGACTGTTCGGCAAATTGTTTTTCAAAATATCCATTGACCGTATTTTTAGTGTTCTGTGACCAAATGGCATTGATTTTCGGCAATTTTAATTTGCTTTTTTGAATGATTTCCCGATATATGGTATCTTTTGCCAAATTATACCATTCATGGGGATCCTTAGTATGATCGTACAACTCTTCCGACCCATCCTCATAACTAATGTATCTATACTCTTCCGAAACTACGGCATGGTTGTTTCTGCCATAAGTGGTGACCGCATAATATTCGTCATCGGAATTAGGGCCTTCAAGCAATGGCCGTAAACTTTTCCCTTCATTCCTCGAATTGGAAGGCAAGTTGCACAAATCGACAAGCGTGGGATATATATCCAACATTTCAACGGCTTGCGAACGGACCGATCCCTTTTTGCCTCCGGGAACTGAAATAATCAGTGGGGCGTTCGTTGCTTCTTGCCATAGGGCATGCTTGGCAAAAGTTCCCTTCCCGCCCAAACGATAACCATGATCGGACCACAGGACAACAATAGTATTGTCTTTGTATTTGCTATTTTCGAGCGCATCCAGAACTTCACCTATATAGTGATCAACAAAGGTTACGCAGGCCAAATAACTCTGAACAATGTTCTTCCATTCACCCGATTCTATGGCCCAATCGGTAGTTGGCATCATAGGCATATCGTGTATTTGCAACGAAATAGCTGGTAGATCGTTCAAATCATCCTTTTTATAAGGTGGTGTTCGTATATCGCCTATCGGATGCATATCGAACCATTTTTGGGGAACATACCACGGCACATGGGGACGGACGAAACCCACGGCCAAAAAAAACGGCTTTTCATATTCTTTGTCCAGCCTCTCGATCGCCCATTTCGCAGTTCTATAGTCCGGCATTTCATCATCGCTCTCAGGAAATGCCCCCCAGTCGGTACTTGTTCCTTTTTTGTCCCATTTAAACTTTTTTTCCGGCTTCGGCCCAAAACCCTTTTCCCTTCCCCCCATATCGTCAAAAACACCATTTGGGGCAAATTCATGGAAGATCTTTCCTTTGCCCATGGTATGGTAACCATTATTTTTAAAATATTCGGGAAGGAATATTATATCCTTTGTGGCCTTGGATGCAGTCCTGATCTTAGCATCGGTAATTTGACCATAAATACCCGTAGTGGACGGACGAAGACCCATCATTATAGAAGCACGTGACGGTCCACATATAGGAGCTGGACAGTGCGCATTGGTAAATAAAACACCATTAGCGGCCAATTTATCCATATTCGGGGTTATCGCATTTGGGTGACCCCCCATTACACCTATCCAATCGTTTAAATCATCTACACAGATCATCAATACGTTTGGTCGTTCCAATTCTATCTCTTTTTCCTTACAGGAAACTAAAATGCCTAATATTAAAACTGCCGCTCGGAGATTTTTGATCTTTTTCATCTATTTAAAAAAAATTTATTTTCTGGGAGATCCCATCAATTTCTAATATCCCCGGGCATCGCTCTTTAACAGTAGCCGGAACTCTATCCACAACTGCATATGAAATTTGTTCCCCACGAACAAAAGAACAAATACAGGCAATCCGTTTTTCAATTTATTTTCTGTTTTAGAGTATGGTATCCAGATCGGCGATAAATACTTGCCTTTTTCCTTCGGGTGCACCGTTAAAGCAGACTTTTTTATAGTCATAGCTCCATACGGGGTGGGGATCTAGCTTATAATGGCTTCCTGTTGCCCCTTTTTTATATGCCTTTCCGTCATTGCCCACATTGGTAGCCACCGAACAAATCATCTGCTCTTCATCCGAATTAAGATCGAGCAATCGGATCGGGATCTCTCCTTTGGGGGATGAAACCCATTTTTGTTTAGGATAAGTATCGGCCAACAAATAGGTAGAATCGGAATTGACACTTGGATGTCCACTACCCATATGCATTTCGGAAAGTACCTTAAAATCCGACCCATCGTATTTAAATTGGCAGAACAACATATCTTTATAGCCCATCCATTGGGGAATACAGTTCATGATTACATGCTCCCCATCAGGATGCCAATTGGGATGGTTGCCGCTACCGCCAAAACGGGCCTTCTGATTCCAATGTTCACGGGTAAGGCATTGTTTGAGGTTACTTCCATCAACATTCATCGAAAATAGAGAGGCGTCCCTCCCCTTATTATTTACCAATCCCCTATAAACTTGAAGTACCCTTGTATTTTGCCTGTTAAATTTGGAATGGAAAAGGTAGGGAATGCTATTGCTATAATAGGAACGGTCTTCCTCCGGGCCTTCTACCTTTTCTAGAAATTCCTTAAATCCTACAAGCAATTTGGTTTTATTCGTTTCCAGATCCGTTTGCCACAATCCTTCATTTAAAATATCCCCTTTGGTAAAGGTAGATGGTTTTCCATACACCTGATCTGGAGCTGCATATCCATATTGATGGATGTTCATAGTTAAAAGGTTGGGGCTTATTATCGATTTTTCATCTGGGGAAATATCGTATTTCGCTCCAGAAAAAGCTTTGGCCATACCCGTTTCCATGTCGATACGGACACAGACCGGTTTACCATCAATAAGATCGTTGCAATACAGGTATCTATTGGATTTGGCTCCCCATTGAATATTGGCACCCAACTGAAAGGACCAAGCTTTGGTCTCATAGACGGATTGAATGGTCTCGTTTTCTAGATCGATAATACAGACTTCGGCAGTATCCCCCCACCTTGGAGTTCTACCTTGGTAGGGCAATTTTGTAACCGTCAAAAATTTTTGATCCGGGCTCCAAGGAACTACATCATAAAAAGTATGTATATAAAAACCATTATTGGGGGTTACACACCTTACAGGGGCCAAAAAACGACCCGGTCTGTACGACCTAAACTTGTACGAACGCTTGGCCTCCATCTTAGGAACAAAGGACCACACTCCGGGAGCTATCATTAAAGCAGGTATTCCCGCCGAAGTTTTTCGTATAAAGGTACCTCTGGTCATCATTGATTTATTGATTTTTCCCATTGCTTGCTTGTTATACTATTGTTTACTGCCCCCCACAGGCTAGATCGATTTTTCTTATTGTGGATCAACAACATGTTCATTTAAAATTATACCGTCAGGGTCATAATGCCGAAAAACCAAGGAAGGCTCTCCATTCTTGTACAAAACCGTTCCTTCCAAAAATCCGCCCACGACATTTAGGTAAATATGTTCGGGCAGAACGTTCTCTTGGTTCCATCCTGCGGCATGTACATCACTTCCCGGGCCACAACTAAATTCAAGGACCCCTGTCTTTGCATCCTTGGAAACATATTGCCAATGGCGATCTCCGCAAATGACGACCATATTTTTTTGGCTCCCAATAAACTCCCTGATCGCATCTCCTTCGTACTGAAAACCGGAATTGGCATGATTATCATTTTTCCTCCATCGATCAGGACCGACTATGGGTGTAGGATTGATCACTATCTTAAAAGTGGCATCGGATTCTATCACCGTTCTTTTAAACCAAGCCATTTGTTCTTTGCCCCATATCGTTTTATCCGGGCCATCGGGCATCGTGTTTTTGCTTCTAAAATCACGTCCTTCCATCAACCAGATTTGCAAGTCCTTTCCCCATCGAAACGTGCGATATGTCTTTTCTCCCATGGGAACTTCATCAAGAAATATTTGTGTACCTTGCCCATAGGTAAATTCGCCCATAAATTTGGTCCGCAACCCTGGATGCGCATCGTTCATCCAGGTATCATGGTCATCTTTCACAAAATAACTGGTCACCTGACGATGGTATTCGATATTGTTGGGGTAACTATACATTCTATCCCAATGCCATCGGGCCAGATCGGCTGTTTTCGCTAAATCGTCATAGTAAACTATATCTCCTGTATGAACAAAAAATTCAGGATCCAACTTGAGCGAACTCGGATAAATTTTATACCCGGTATCGCTATCTACATCTGGGTATGACGTACATGTTATCGCTATAAAATTCACATTGGCAGCCACGTTCTTTGCAGGGGCAGTCTTAAAACTGCCTTTCATCGAGGCGCTTATTCCGCTTCCTTTTAATGGACTGGCTTCTACCAACAATTCATATTCCTTTCCAGGGGAAAGATCGGACAATTTGAATTGTGTTGAAAATGATGCTTTTGGATCCACCGTTTGCCACTCCGTTTGTTTCCATTGTGTTTCTTCCTTTACCTTATATTTTAAGTAGACTTTTCCTTCGCTGCCGGGTGTGGCCCCTTGAATTGTGTTTATATTATATCCGTCGGGAAAATAGACCACCGGAGTAATATCCGGTCTCTCTTTTCGCTCCAACATCGCCCCTGTCTCCGGGTCCTTGTATTTAACAATCGGTATTGGGGCGTCATTCCCAACCCGCAAAGGCGCTTTCGTCAGCCGCACCCAGACAATGGCTTCGGATTGAGCGACCTCACCAATTTTAATTCCGGTTCCAAAATAAGGGCCCTTTGGGTCATTGGACCGGCAGGAAGCTAGGACAACAAGTATTATTAATAAAAATTTTATTGATTGTTTATAATCCATATCTGTATAGTTATTTCCGATCTATGCGGACTGATTTAATGTGAGGTAATTTTAAAAATTTCTTAATGCTCGTTTCATAATTACATTTTATTTGGAAACATTCTAAGCATCACCACCCCATGATGGCGAATTTCGGTTTTTAATGATCTTTCGAATAATCCTAAATCTTTTTGCCGCCAAAGATCACGTAACCGCCATTTCCCTTGCAAACCTGCTTTTTCAAAATCAAAAGTGAAAGTTTTAGCAGTTTCGTCGCCCCACCGGAAATAGGATTCCGGTGTTTTCCCAAAATCGGAAATATTAAATAGGCCAACGGCAAACGACCCATCTTCCATTGGTTTAACATAAACTTGAACACCATCTTCTTCCAATCTTAACCTTCCTGCTATTCCCAAAGGATCTTGATTCACTTCTATGACCTCGTCATTTGTGAGCAAACCCAAAGTAAAGTCATCCAATTGTTCAATGGGACAACCGATCAGTAAAGGTGAAGCGAGCAAACTAAAAATACTAACATGGGTATATTGTTCATCCGGGGTCAATCGCGAGGGATGCATTTTTGTTGGCCCCATGGCCACATTTCCCAAAATCATCATATCGGTATCGTTCCAGTGTCCGGGACCCGCGTAAGGGGCCCATTTTTCCATCTCGAAAGCCTTGAGATAAAGGCAATTCCAACTATCCCTAATATCGGGGCCGGTCCGCCATAAATTTGTTAGTCCCACCCAATCCTCAACATTTCTAAAAGGAGCGGAATTTGAGATACTAAATATAATATCGCGACCTGATTTTTTTAGTGCCTTTGCCATGCGTTCTGTTGAGTTCACATCTATACGCCAGTCGTATTTCAGATAATCAAAGCCCCACTCGGCCATTTGTAAGGCATCATTCGTTTCAAACCGATACTTTCCAATTAGTGTAGAATTTTTCCTTCTCGCTTTCACGGGTTCATACATTTCCCCTCCATTTTCAAAATCGGAGGATGCACCGGGGTAACCTGCATAACTGTAAACGTATGGAGTAGAATATATTCCCGCTTTTAATCCAAGGGAATGAATATAATCGACCATCTCTTTGAACTTTGGAAATTTCTCATTGGGTTGCAGCGCATTTAGTTGGCCACCACGAACACCTTGCCAGGTATCATCTATATTTATATAAGTCCATCCATGATCCCTCAGACCATTGCTAACCATAGCATTTGCCGAAGCGATCACTTTTTCCCTGTCTATATCAAATGCCCAAGAATTCCAACCGTTCCAACCAATAGGAGGGGTAAGTGCTATTTTATCACCTATCACAATTTTTAGTTCCTTATTGGCCACACCAAATTTATTCTCGGCCTTTAGTTTAACAATATAAGTTCCCTTTTGCATTACGCGACCGGTGATAATCCCTGTTTTTGAATCGAGAATAAGCCCTTCGGGAAGATTATCCGCAGAAAATTGTATTGGTCGTTTTCCTGTTGTAGCAAGGGTAAAAAGAAACGGATTGCCCGGTGTTGCTCCGAAGACCTTTGCCGAATTTATTCTCGGACCCTCTTTTGGTTTTGGAGTTAATATATACCTTTCACTATTATTGGGAATTACTTTGGGCAACCCATCCCCAATCATCTCCAACCTTGCATCTCCCCAATTTACATATGTCCCTTTATTTCCAACTCCTCCAATATCGTCCGTAACGAGTAATCCCAATCGGTCAATTCCCTTAAGGTCAACATCGAACTCCCTTGGTGAATCTCCCACTTTCATTTCGCCACTTTCGAATAGTACTTTACCATCCGCTACCACATAAAATTTTACGGCGATATCGTTCGTAACGGCATCATCCATGCCCACAGAAGCTGAAAATCTCTTTGCATTTCCATCTAAATAGAAGGAAATTACATTGGTTGTTATAGAACCGATACCTCGTTCATAGTTAACCCCATCCATACTGATGGTATCATTTTTATAATTCATTTTGGTTTTAATCGGGCGAATTCCATCATTATATTCTTCCATGGGAAGATCGTCCAACCAAACTATATTGGTTTTCTGCGAACAAGAATTACTTGCAAACCAGATAGAGAAAAGGATAATATTCCTCAATGCATTTTTCATAATAAAAAAATTCCTTTTTAGACCGACTTAATTCACGTATAAGTGGGATAGCGATTAAAAGTAACCTTAGGCTCACAGATTTTCCCTAATTTTTATGCTCCTAAAAGAAACAGTATTGCCATGGTCCTGCAAAAGTATCCGACCTTCCGGGACCTGCCCAAAGCCGTCATATTTCGAATATTTACTGTACGCTACCAAAGCATTGAATAGCTGCGAGTCCCTATTATATTCCACGACCTTAATGTTGTTTAGAAAATGTTCAACATGACCGTCATTTACAATAATTCGGGCTTTGTACCATTTTCCGGGGCTTACCGGACGTTTCTTATTATTGGGTTCGGAATAACTTTCCGCTGTTATTAAATCGTACAGCGAACCTACCGTTCTATTACCATTGACCCCCTTTTTGGCATCGGGGTGCAATTTGTCGTCTAGGATCTGAAATTCGCAACCTATGGATGAACCTGCTCCCTTATTAAGTTCTGTGTCCACAAAATACTTGACACCACTATTGGCTCCGGGCGTAATGTTAAATTCGAGCTCCAATTCGAAATTGCCAAACTTTTCCCTTGTAACAATGTCCCCACCGTTTCTGGATTCGCCCCCGCCGGACTCCAATACCGAGAGTACCCCATCCTTGATTTTCCAGCCAGCTGCGGGAAAGTCACTTAATTTTGCACCTTTCCATCCATTGGAAGTCTTGCCATCCCATAACAGGCGCCAACCTTTCCGGGCCTCGTTTGGTGTCAATTCATTTTTTAAGTAACTGATTTCAGTGGCATGTACAGAAACAGGCCATCTTTCATGTTCAACATTTTCCGTTAGTATACGAGCTCCCCTCCACCTAACTGTTAAGCCTTCCTGCTCTTCATTTTTTATCTTATGGATCTGAAGGGCCACAAAACCTTCCGAGGTCATATCATCTACCAAGTTGGCTACTTGCACTCCGTTTACCCAGGTACGGATCGTACTTCCAATAGCCTCGATCCGGTATGCGTTCCATGCACCGTTTCTAAATGCCTCTCGCCCCGGCTCGTTCATAGTAACCGGATAAACCCACCCTCTTCTGGATTGGTCGAAAATACCACCGCTCCATTTGCGTTCCGATGCATCTATTTCCGCTTGATAGCCGAATACTTCCCCTTTCCCATCGGAATTGCTCCTGAACTGAATCCCCGAATTTAGCCCTACTTCAACTTTCACGTCTACTTCGAGAATAAAATCCCCATAGGATTTTTTTGTACATAGGTAGGTGCTTTCGGTTCCCAATTTTGAATAACCGATTATTTCGTTCCCATCTGCTTTATATTTCGCTGAACCTTGTTTGGTTTCCCAACCCTCCAAGTTTTTTCCGTTGAAGAGATTTGTCCAGTTTTGGGCCTGTATAGAAGCGGCATAACAAATCATAGCCAGCATTAATGTACTGTTTTTCAATTTTTTTGTCATCATTTTTTAATTAAGAATGGTTATTTTTCAATTTTTCAGTTAATGGCTCTGTTCACTTCTTTTCAAACGCTCCCCGTCCGATGATTTCCCCAAATCATCCAATAATCGATAGTATGGCCCCTTACTATTTTGTCTTACGGTTTCCGCGTTTGTAGCGTCCAAGAATCTATTTAGTTCTATTTCCAGCTCCCTTGATATTTCGGGATGTTTGTCACTTATATTTGCGGTTTCCCCCAAGTCTTCAACTACATTGAAAAGTTCAATGATAGGTTTGTTTTGGAGTTCCTTTTCCACGGGCCAATATTTGACAAGTTTGAAATCACCCTTTTGTATGGCACTACGAGGTATACGGTGGGCCCCTTGATGAAATATTAAATATTCACTATTGCGGTCGACTTTTTCAATACTTTCATCATGAAGCAGGGGAACCATACTTCCACCATCAATGACCTTTGTCATTTGTATATTTCCACCCGCAAGATCCGTGAAGGTAGGTAGGAGATCCAATCCGGTTACCGCTGTCCTACTAACCCTGTTCGCTCTTATTCCCGGGCCGGCCACAAGGAACGGAACCCTTAATCCGCCGTCGTAGAAGGAGTGTTTTCCATTTCGTAATGGCATATTTCTTTCATTCTGGGTCGAATAATGTGTTTCGACCAGTTCTTTATTTTGATCTATTGTGGCTATTTGATTTAATGATAATCGTCCTCCATTGTCCCCCATTAAAAAGATATAGGTGTTGTCCTCGATTCCCATCGCTTTTACAAAATCCATGATCATCCCCACTCCGGTATCCAGATCTTTGAGCATGGCCGCAAATTCTGGATTTGTATGCCGTTCCCCGGGTCTTTTGTTCTTGAAATATTCATATGTTTCTTTTTGCGAAACCAAGGAAAGGTGAACGGCATAATGCGATAGCTGCACATAAAATGGTTTATCGGCAGCAATACTCTCTTTCATAAACGATTCCGCACGATCCGTAATCCCAAAAATATCCTTGGCATTTTCATCGTTCCAATGGCCGCTCGGTTTACCGGTCTTTCTCGTATTTGTAGGATTTCGAACATTGTTGGCCTTCAAGTATTCATCGGATGCTTCTGTATATTCCTTGACATCCAAAAAACCGTCACCAAAAACTTCGCCTCCATGATTGGACGTCATTCCATCATCATAATCGAAACCGGCATCCTTTGGCTCCATTGCGATATGCCATTTACCAAAATGGGCGGTTCTATATTCCGGATCTGCTTTTTTGATGGCCCTCGGAATGGTGAGCCAATCCCCCGTTTTTTTATACCAATCCAAATCCTTGTTATATATATGCCTGGCCGCATTTTGTCCGAACATGATACTATTTCGGCTCGGGGAACAGATGGGATTGGGAGCATACCCATCGGTAAACAATATCCCGGATTTCGCCAGCCTATCCATATTCGGAGTCTCATAATAATCACTTTTTGATTCCGGAATATTTGGATCTGCCATATGCGAGGTATGTGTCCATCCCTGATCATCGGTTAGAATGAATATTATGTTGGGGCTTTTCTGTTCTTCTTTCTTCGGGCGGGCCGTTCCGTTACATGAACCAAATAGAAGGATAATAGTCAATACCAGAGGACAGCTTTTTTTAATTATTTCCATATTCCTCATTTTATTGTTCGTTCTGTTTATTATAAATTCCTTTTGTTGGCTGCTTATTGTTTTTTGGGACAAAGGCTTTAAGCCCTTCTTTTATTTCCGAATAATTTATATCGTCCGCAATATTCGTCCATTCCCGTGAATCTGTTTGATGGTCGTATAGCTCCTCTTCCCCGTTGCCATATGAAATATATCGAAACCGGTTATCCCTTATGGAATGAAAATCAGGGGTTAGACTAGATATAGCGGGGGTCGGCCTTTCCGTTTTGGGGTCTATCAATTGGGGAACCAAGCTTATGCCCTCCAATTCATCAATTTGTGGTAAACCGCACAGATCTATCAAGGTGGGGAATATATCGATTAGACTGACCGCCTGTTCACAATTTCCTTTGATTTTGCTTTGGGGATCGTAAATAATTAGGGGTACCCGTGTTACTTCTTCCCATAAGGTAGCCTTGCGCCAATGTTCCTTCTCCCCTAGATGCCACCCGTGATCGCTCCAAAGAATCACAATGGTATTATCTGCATATTGGCTGTTTTCCAGTTCATCCAACAATCGACCAAATTGTGCGTCGGCATAACTTACCGATGCGAGGTATGCCCGCACCGCATCTGGCCATAGGCCCCGATTTTTAATGGCCAGATGTTCACTATTCCCGCTGCTACGGTGCAGGGCATCATCATCCCCAAAGTTGGAGGTCGAGTAGGCAATATTTTTACCGGATAAGGGGACATCATCCAAATCGTTTTCTTTTATCAAAGGAAGGCTTACTTCTCCTAGGGGATGTTGATCAAAGTATTTTTTGGGCACGAACCAAGGAATATGCGGCCGATAGATACCGCAGGCCAGAAAAAATGGTTTGCCATGGTCGCGATTAATTCTCTCCCTGACCCAATCTACCGTTTTACCATCGAAAGTTAAGGAATCGGGAGAGGAAAAAGGGCCCCATGCCAGGTTTCCGCTCACCCTGGTTATGTTTTCTTTTTCGGGATTCCCGGTTTTACCTACTATTTTGGTATCCTGATGATTGTCTTCAAATTCATCCCAGTCCGTTTCCTCATAATGGAACTTGTGCAAAATCTTACCAGCTCCGGCCACGAAATAACCGTTCTCCTTAAAATGTTTATTGAGGGTCCTTTTACTTTTGTAAAGGTCTAGGGGCGTATCCGCATTTTTATATACCCCTGTGGTGGTAGGCCTTAATCCGGTTATTACCGAAGTTCGGGAGGGGCAGCACATAGTACCGGCACTATGTGCATTGCTGAACAAGACCCCTTTAGCGGCCAACCTGTCGATATTCGGGGTAATGCTCTGTGGATGGCCGAACATACAGCCTTCCCAATCGTTTAGATCATCAAAAACGACAAATAATACGTTGGGTCTTGCAACCTCTTTTTTAACAGAAGAACATGTACAAAAAAGAAATCCCAAACCCATGCTCAACACTAAAAGCATTACGTTTTTTACTTGTAAATTATTATTTATCTTCATTTTGGACACTATCGTCTTTGCTTTTACAAATTTTATTTAACTCCTACTTCAATTGCCCATTCCTGATAGGATTTTTTCATAGCCTCGACTATCTCAGGTTTCTTCGCGCTTAAATCAATTAATTCCGTGGGGTCATTTTTTAAATTGTACAATTCCCAATCGGTAGTATCTCCCTTTACCAATTTCATATCCCCTGACCTCATTGCTTTTGCCCCTGCAAATTCCCAATAAAGGGGCTTATCCCTGTTTATTGTTTGATTTTTAAGAATAGGTAAAATGCTCTTTCCCTTCAGGGGAATTAACGACTCCCCATTGGAAACCTCGCTATAATCGACCCCGGCCACTTCCAAAAAGGTGGGCATAATATCCAATATGTGACCGAATTGTTTTGACTCTATTCTAGACTCCTTTATTTCCCTTGCCCAATAAACAATGCAAGGAGAGGATATCCCCCCTTCGTGCATCCAGTTTTTATAATATCTATATGGTGTATTTGAGGCATTGGCCCAGGGCTCCCTATAGGCTTTATAGGAACCTTTCTCCCCAATTGCACTCCCGCTAATATCGAGATTTCGGCCTTCGACACTTTCTGCACTGCCTCCATTATCCGAAACAAAGACAATGAGCGTGTTATCCAATTCCCCAGCCTGCTCCAATTGCTTTATAACCCTTCCGATTCCTTGATCCATTCGATCTACCATGGCTGCATAAACCTGCATTCGCGAAGCCCAATCTTCTTTATCATCAACAGTTTCCCAAGCTGGTATAGTCGCAGAACGTGAAGATAAGGGAGAGCTGCTATCGACTATGCCTAACTCTACTTGTTTTGCATATCTGTTTTTTCGTAATTCATCCCAGCCTATATTATACTTACCTTCATATTTAGCAATATCCACGGGCAAGGCATGTAACGGCCAATGGGGAGCGTTATAGGCCAGGTATAGGAAAAAGGGTCGGTCCGGATCTTTTGTTTCATGATCGGAAATAAACGATATGGCCTTGTCCGTAAAAGCATCGGTCATGTAAAAACCTTCGGTCGGAGGATTCCACGATTCACCATTATAGGCCATGACCCGCTTTCTTTCCTGTTGATCTAATAATTCATAGTAACTGCTTGCGCCACTTATCAAACCAAAATATTGATCAAACCCTCTTTTTGTCGGCCAATGTTCCTTCCGCTCCCCTACATGCCATTTACCGGTCATATAAGTAGCATACCCGGCCCTTTTTAGGCCTTCTGCAAGCGTTATGGTTCGATCATTTAAAAAACCTTGATAGGGTCCGGGTTTTATCTCCTTGTCCGAATCGGATACCATGCGTCCCATGCCGGCTTCATGATGATAAACACCTGTTAATAGAGAGGCCCTTGTAGGGCAACATTTAGCCTCATTATAGAAATTGGTAAAGCGAATACCTTTAGATGCCAAATAATCCAAGTTAGGGGTAGCAATTTCACTTCCATAACAACCAATATCGGAATAGCCCATATCATCCGCCATGATCAGAACAATGTTAGGGCGCTTGTCCTTAGCCTTGTCAGCGGAATAGGAACTAAGTGAGACCGCTATTGGCAGTATTCCCGAATAAAGAATAATTTTAATTCTATTTTTTATAATCATGGCCTTTCAGTAATTTTAATATCCTTATAAAAAACCTCCATGTTCGGTCCTTTATGCACTTGTAGGGCAATTATGCCCAAAGCGGATTTTTTCCCTATTTCTTTATCTATAACATCAATAGTCTTATAGTCGTTGATAAAATGCTGCAAATGATTCCCATGGGCAACAATTCTATAATTGTTCCATCGTTCATTCTTTATATGCTTCTGTATGCTTTCACTATTTGCAAATTGATCTACGGATTTGTGTCCTGTTTCATCGACAATGACCACTTCCCCCCTTTTTGCCAAAACACCTCTACCCTTTTCCTCATATAAAATTCCAGAATGTTGGGTTCCGGCTTCCATATCTGCCTGATAGCCCCCAACTATGAACAGATCTTCATCAATGACTTTTGCTCGGTACTGTACACCACTATTCCCTCCAATGATCTTGTAATTAAAAGAAAGTTCAAAATCAGAAAAAACATTTTCATAAATTAAAAAGGTGTTCTTTTTAATCTGATTTTCATCGGATGTCCGTCCAACGATACAACCATCTTCTACGGACCAAATACGGGGATCTCCCCTCCATTTGTCCAAATTTTCCCCGTTGAACAGTGAAATCACTTCCACTTGTTCGTTGGATAATTTTAGGGGTGCCTTGCAAGCAAAACAGGCAAGGCACAGGACGAAAAAGATGTTTTTGATTTTCATATGTAGATATCTATTGTTTTTTAGCGGTCATACCCGCCCGACTCCGTCATTCGGGCGGGTATGACCGAAAGGTTCATTCTGGCGGGCGTAATTCGCATATCTTTAGTCTTTTTTCTCTCCTGTTTTTTCTCTCCTGTTTTTTCTCTATTTGTATTTGCGACCAATTTTTGGTCATGCCCATGCGTATTAATTAGAGCGACTATAACTATTCGTTGTATATTTTATGGTTTTTATCACCACCAGAAACCAAAAATGCCATTAGATCACTTAGCTCTTTATCATTTAATCGATTGATCAGACCAGGGGGCATCGGCGAGATAGGTGATTCTTGCTCTTTGATAATATCTTTCTTTTTAATAATCGTTACCAAACTCGGGGAAAATGAGTTGGTACCTATTTTTAATTCCTTTTCTGTTTCTTCGATTACTTTACCGGTTACTATTCTCCCCTCGGGCAAATGATATTCGGTAAAGCGAAAGCGGTCAGAAATAGTGCTCGATGGATTAATAATGGCTTCCGCCATATCAGCAATTGTAAACCGTGTCCCCAATTGAGTCAATTCAGGACCCGAATTACCTCCAACCCCCTTTACACTATGACAACTAACACACAACGAAGCCTTGAAAAAATTCTGCCCATTTTCAAAATTAAACTTGCCCTTATTATCGGAGTATGCAGATTCTAAAATTGCAATGGTCCAGTTTTTACCGGGACCTTTGGGCTGCTCAACACCTTGTAGCAAATTATTGGAATCCTGAATGGCCTCGGTAGCCAAAGCCTCAAAATATTGTCGTTCGGCCAGGGGTACATTGGTCAAAGCTTGTTCTTGTATTTTTCTGATATACTGAGCATAAGAATTGCCCCCGGATTTCTTTAATGCCCTGTTATACCAATTAAAGTAGCGCTCCCTTAATTCATTTGTCCAACCCTTTTCCAGTGTACTCAAGCTTTTCGCATAGCTTATGTGCTGGGCATTCGGCATGTTTTGCAGCATTTCTTCAACTTTGCTTCCATATTCTTCGTTTCTCTTGGAAATATCTCCTGATAAGTAGTTGGCTCTTTGTTCCGTTGTGATTACAGTATCCTGTTCCATTCTTTCCAGTGTAGGCTCGATAATATCGGGTATCTGCAAAAAGCTTAATGTTTTGCAAAGTTCCTTATTCACTATATCGGTGCTCTCGGGATAGGCGGGGATAAGTGCATCGGCCAACCGCTTTCTTACGGACTCCGGTAACTCTCCTTCCGTTCTGATCAAAATCAATTGAATAGCCCTTATAAAATCGACCTGCTGTGACTCGGCCAGTGTTGTCCAATCGATACCCAGCAAGGTATCAAATGCCCGTAATCTGTCCGTATCGATACCATGACGGGCAATGGAAATAGAAAAAGCAATTGTTTTTAAGGGAGATGTGCTATCGTATATTTCATTTTTCCAAAAATCGTATTCTTGATTTTCCATGGCAATTCTGGCCGCAAATCTTGTAAACCGGTCTGGGTGATCCAAATTCTCCAAAATAAAATCGATTTTATCAGCCGCTTTTTGTATATGTAGTACTTCCAATTCCTTGCGCAGATTTCTTTCGGCCATACCCTCCATGTTTTCGGGCAAGCTGAGCATTTCAGTAGACTTCTTGCCGGTATAGGTCAACTTATACAGGCCAGATTCCAACCTTCTACCTCCCGTGAGGAAATACATGGAACCATCATCGCCCACGATACCATTGGTCAATGGTAAGGGAACTCCGGACAAAAACTCCTCTATTTCGACGGAATAGCTACTCCCTTTTGGTGTAAGCCTTGCAAAATACATGGTACCATAACTCCAGTCAGAAAGATACAATCCGTTTTGATAGTACGATGGAAACCTTAATCCTTCGCCATTCATCAGACCAGTAGGTGAACCCTGTCCTAAATTGGCTATCCCCGGAAGGTTGTCGGGATATTCGGTCGGAAATTTCCCGGTCCCCTTGCGCCATCCAAATTCACTGCCGCTCGTTAAGTGGCTAAGGCGTATAGGCCTATACCAAGGCATTCCCAGGTCCAATTCCATGTCGGAATCAAAACCAAATAGCTCGCCGTCCTGATTAAATGCAATATCATACGTATTGCGCAGTCCAACGGTATGAACCGTCCATTCTTCACTTATTAAGTCGATTTTAGCTACCCACCCACCCGGTGCCATCACTTCATTGGCATGACCGCTAGGGTCTGTTATCATGGGCAATATATTGTCTTCACCCCATACTTTTGGCACATGACTGTCCATTCCTTTCGGAATGACAATTCGATTGCCAAGCACAACATACAATGATTTTTTATCGGGGGACAATTCTATATTGTGGGGACCATGTTCCCCAAAACTTCCTTTAAACACTCTTAGCGTATCTACCTTGTCAAACTGCCCATCGCCGTTGGAGTCGGTTATTTTATAAAGCCCACTGTGGATATGTAAATGGCGACCTATATTGGCATTGACAAGTGCATAGAGCACATTTTTATGCCAAAGTAAACCTTGGGCGAGACCAATCCCTACATCTATTTTTTTAACCGTCACACTATCCTGTTTGTTTGTATCGTTGGGAAGTGTTACCTGGTACAAATAACCAAACTGATCGGAAGTATACAACCTGCCAAGGTCATCTTTCGTGATACTTACCCAAGAACCCTGTTGGTGATTTTCGGGACTATATATTTTTTCAATAACAAATCCCTTGGGGATAGTAATATTGTCCATTACAATACGCTCATTGATCGGCCTATCGATTTCAGGTTCGGGCCGACAGGATATTGTAAACATTAGAAGGCCCATAAACAGGCTAAAAGCACTAGCGGATTTATTAAATATCATAATTTGTACTAATTTCAAATAGATTATTTAGGGTAATCGAATTAGGTTTACATCAACGATTTCGAATACTATCCAATTCTGACAACAGTTCCCTGACCAATTCCGGTTTTTCAAGGTATAAATTGTTGGTTTCGGAAGAATCCTCTGCCATGTTATAAAGGGCACCTATGGGTTCGCCTGCATTTGGTTCGACAACAACCGGTTCCGAAAACCCGCCTGAACCTCTTTTCTCGATGAGCTTCCAGTCTCCCTTTCTAAGGGCAAAGAAACCCTGGGATGAGTGATGGACAATGGCCATAGCTTCTATTTTAAATTCATCTTTCCCCATTAAAATCGGAAAAATGCTCTGGCTGTCTTCACCCGTATTATCATTTAACCGTGTATTGATCAGGTCGGCACAAGTAGCTATCAAATTGGTCAGCGTAGTTTTAAAATTACTCACGGACCCCGCTTTTATCTTCCCCGGCCAACGGACAATTAAAGGTATTCGGTGTCCCCCATCATATATATCCGCTTTCATACCACGATATATATATGCAGACTTATGATTATACCTCTCTATAAAATCAGGTTTCCAGAACGGACCATTATCGCTCGCAAAAATGACGATCGTATTTTCCGAAATCTTATTTTCATCCAAACTTTTCAGAAGACTTCCCACTTGGGCATCCACCATTTGCACAAAATCGCCATATTGACCCGCCCCGGAGGTGCCCACATAATCTTCTTTGGGCAACCATGGAGAATGGGGAGCGGTCAAGGGAAGGTATAGAAAAAAGGGCTTTTTGCCCTGTGATTTGGATACGACAAACTCCTTGGCCTTCTTGATAAAATTTGGCAAGACCTCATAGAAATCAAAGTCTTTGACTATCCGGCCAGGTCTCCAAAAGGCTCCGGTAGCATACGATCCGGTATCAAGGTCGTTGCCAGGGGTGTACTCGTTTGGCAGTGCCGTTAAAACATCATTTTCCAAATAGCAATAGGGATCCATATCCAAGGAGGCGGGCAAAATATAACTATAATCAAATCCATGGTTTAATGGCCCATCCGTAGGTTTTTTAGTGAAATCGATCCAATCCCCGTTTATTTCGGTAATCAGACCTAGTTCGCCGACCTGTACGGACGCATTTTTTATGGAATCCTTATATTCCTCTTTCAAGACCCAATCCAATCCCAAGTGCCATTTTCCGATTACAGCGGTGGTATACCCATTTTCCTTTAATAAGGAAGCTGCAGTGGTTCTATCTTTTTCCAGCAGTGCCTGCCCGTAACCACGTAACACCCCGGTTGGCAATCGGGATCTCCAGCAATATCTCCCCGTTAAAATACCATATCTGGTAGGCGTGCAGACCGCAGAAGGCGAATGTGCGTCCGTAAACCTCATTCCTTCAGATGCCAACCGATCAATATTCGGGGTTTTGATCCGGGATTCCGGATTGTAAATGGATACATCCCCATACCCCATGTCATCGGCCAAAATATAGATGATATTTGGCGGGACTATAAGGCTCTTTTTTTCGGAACAACCAAAAACGCACAATAACGCAAAGAATAAATAAATTGTATTCCCTCGGATTTTCATATTTTACCCTTGTTATTTTAAAAAGCAAAAATCATTTAATTAGCTCGACCCCTGATGATCCGGAGTTTGTGCCGTAAGCGGCCACTTTTTTCAAATCATACCCATCAACTTTTACAGCCATAATTTGCACTTCTTGGTATCTTTCATGATTACCTGACGCTCTTTGGAGAGAGAAGTTATACTACCCCCGTTAAGGGTCAGATCTTTTACGTCATCAAATACATAAGCTGCCCTAAAATCGTTTTCCCTTATGCTTAACCTTACATTCTTCATCTCCAAACCGGCTACGCGCCTCACATAGAGTCCCCATGAGGGAAGTTCCCCGAACATAGAAATTCGGGGTATGAAGAAGCTTT
The DNA here is from genome assembly GCA_035304205.1 of Arenibacter sp. Taxonomy (GTDB): domain Bacteria; phylum Bacteroidota; class Bacteroidia; order Flavobacteriales; family Flavobacteriaceae; genus Arenibacter. The sequence goes on from DATGQM010000168.1 coordinate 22,140, forward strand.
TTCCGGTCATTCTTGGCACCGAATTCCGTTATGGTATACTCTTGGGCCAAGATGCCAGTAGCGAAGGCTAGGGTTAAAAAGCTAGTTGTTAATTTCGTTAATAGAGTGTGCTTCATAAAACTCGAGATCAGTATTATTAGAGGTTATAATATTCCTCCCATCCCTTTCTTGGCTCTGCTCCTGTTAGTAACATATTGGCCAGGGGATTATTCGTAATCTGTTTGGTTTCGCGATCAAAAATCAATTTTGTATTTAACCTTTGGGATAAAACGCCCAAATTGAAAACTTGGCTCAATGGTCCCGCAATATCAAATGATGACCGGCATTTTTCCTTCCCCTTACAGGCAAGCAAAAAGTTTTCAAAATGGTTCGATGGACTTTGGGGAACTATAGGTAAACTCCCCTTCATCTCTTTTGCCCTCTTTTCTGGGATAATGGATAAGGCACTACTATGGGATCCGCCCTTAAAGGTTAAGTCCTTACTGTAGATTATTTTTCCAGGCTTTAACTTGGCAGGCTCTATTTTACCGTCACTTGGTGGCGGAATATTCTCATCCGTTGTAGATACCCCATAACCCTTTGGAAGTTGGGGCTGATTATTCATACCATCGTACCAGGTGATGTCAAGAGCCGGCATATTCCCTCGTTTGGGAAATTTAAATACCAGTGTGGACGACATTGGGAAGAAAAAAGGATTGTACCCTTCCAACATTACCGGATCTATTTCGTACGGCAGGCCAAGGTCTAGAAATTCATGGGCCGTGTCTAAAATATGCGCACCCCAATCCCCAAGGGCGCCCATTCCAAATTCGTACCAACAGCGCCATTGCCCGTTTACAAAATCCTTGTTGTACCCATGTTCCGAGGCCGTACCGAGCCAAGTATCCCAATCCAATGTTGCAGGTACGGGTTCTTTTGCCGGATATTTGGTTATATTGACATCAAACGCATGCCATCGCCTTCTACCATTCATATGGGCCGTTATAGACGTAACATCTTTGATAATCCCTGCTTCTTTCCAAGCTTTAAATTGGAAATAATTTTCTCCTGAATGCCCTTGATTTCCCATTTGGGTAACGACATTATGCCGTTTGGCACAGTCCATCATCAATTCCACTTCCTGGAAAGTTCTTGCCATTGGCTTTTCTACATATACATGGATGCCCATAGACATGGCGCGCATGGTAATGGGAAAGTGCGAGAAATCGGGAGTACCCACACTGACCGCTTCGATTTTATCCCCCATTACATCGAACATTTCCCTAAAATCCTTAAAATGTGGGACATCCGGAAACATCTCTATAACTTCCAAGGTATGTGGGGCTCCCATATCAACATCGCACAAAGCAACTATATTGGCCAATCCGGTTGAATGCAGGGATTTGATTATTCCACCCCCTCTATTACCAATCCCGCAACAGGCCAAATTAACTTTATCATTTGGTGCGATTTTATCAAAAGTTTTTCCAAAAACGGAGGAGGGTACTATAGAAAATCCAGCAATACCTGCTAAAGCCGTGGCACTGGATTTTACAAAATTTCTTCTTTCCATAAGGTTAAATTATTGTGGCTATTTATTAAATGAATTAAAGAATAATGGGCATTGCCCATTTATTCATAAACATAAAAGACGATCCTGCTTCTTCTTTAGGGGCCAAGTCTTTACCTTTTAAAATATTGCCATCTAAATTGGTGTATTTATAAGTAGGGAAAAGATTGTGGCTAAATGCGATTTAGCTGTACATCATTCTAGGGTTGACCCGTCGATTTTTAGTATAGGCAAGCCCAAATAGGGCCTGCCCGTATTTAAAAACTAACTCGCCCAACAAAAAATTATTTCGATTTAGTAACCTGGGTTCTGGTCCAATTTATTGGAAGATAAATCGATTTCCTGTTGTGGGATGGGACGCAATAAATGGTGGTCCTCCAAACTTCCGCTACTGGCGGTCCAAGGATTATATTTTATAGCCCTTTCGATCAACTTTCCGGTACGCTTCAAATCATACCATCTCATATACTCGCCCATGAGTTCCCTCGCACGTTCATCCAAGATCATATCGATATCAATAGTGGCCGCTGTGGCCCTATAAGACCTTGAAGCTAATGACGTAATATCTTCGGGAACTAAAGCTTGCAATGGATCGGCCCCGGCATTGGCACCCAGGGCACGGTCAACGATTGTATTGTAATACACATCGGCAGATCCCAGATTACCACCGGTAGCTCCCTTTACGATTGCTTCTGCGGCGATCAAATAGGCTTCCGCAGAACGGAATAACGCAAAATCGAACGTACCCAATGCATCGTCATAAGGAATGCCAGGCTCCCAGAATTTCCACATCATTGGTGTTGTATCGGATTCGTGGTATTTTGAAATTTCTATTCTTCCGAATTCGTCCGTGTTGATAACAGCATAGGGCAAGGAGCCCCCAATATCCAAGCCTCTTTCTGCCAGACTTGTGGCTGGACTGTTCCAAGGTCTAAACTCTAGTACCACATCTCCCTTTTTAATATCTATTGGATCCGCACTATTAGTAGGTTTAAACCCAGAAGCATCTTGCAGGGCATATAATTTCCCAAGGAAGTTATGATTGTAACGGGTATCGATTTCCGGGTCGAACATTCGGTATATTGCCGGAGTTGTATTAAATCGGGGTTGACTTCGGTTATACGCACTTGAACGTGCAATGGAACCCGGGACATCATCCGACCCACCAAATATAGAATGATAATCGTTGCCTATTACCGCATTGCTATTAGTGGCATCCCCACCATTGGTAATATCGTCAGGACTAAACTGAATGGCAAATACAATTTCCATATTTTCTGCATTCTGGGTATTGGGATTATTGGTTTCCAGTAACGGATTATCATTTCGTTGTGGAAAAAGATCGCTATAGTTGGTAGCTAAAGGATATGCTGCGATAACCTTGTCAGCAAAATC
>DATGQM010000169.1:0-3652 GCA_035304205.1 Arenibacter sp.
GACTGCGGATAAAATAGTACTATCCTTTAACAAGAAAAAGGAAGTAATCAATCGCTTTAAAGTATAGATTTGTTGGCGATACACCTTAAAACCACAGGAAATTGGGCATATTTTTAGCACTATCGACCAGAAAGTTCAATAATAATAGGCCCTACGATAGGTAAAAACGCCTACCTTCCCCAAATAAATTATGATTATTGCAAAAAAGTGATTAATCTTATAACCTGAAAAATTAACCAAACAATTAAAATAAAGTATTAGATCGATGGAAAACAACACTTCTACCCTATCCCCCAATGCGAACAGACTTTTCTACGGAAGCTGCTTCGCCCTGATCACTACCGCCTTTTCCTTTAGTATTAGAGCGGGAATTCTTCCGCAATTGGGAGAGGAATTAAGCCTTAGTGCGGAACAGCTGGGCTTCATCAACTCTATGTGGTTTCTAGGCTTCCCTATTTCAATGGTGATCGGAGGTTTGATCTATCATAAGGTAGGTGGCAAGGCGATTATGCAATTTGCCTTTTTTGCACATATGATCGGTATTATTATGACCGTTTATTCCGGTAGTTACGCGGGTCTTTTGATATCCACATTACTTATAGGACTGGGGAACGGCTGTACGGAAGCGGCCTGTAATCCAATGATCGCAGATGCCTACCAAGGCGTTAGAATGAGCAAGATGATGAACCGTTTCCATATGTGGTTTCCCGGTGGGATCGCCGTAGGGAGCGTAATCTCTACCTTTATGACGAATGGCTTTAATATTGCCGGTAGTACTATTGGAGGGGGCATGAGCTGGGAGACCCAAATTTGGGTTATCGTTATTCCCACGCTTATCTATGGATACATATTCCTAGGTCAAAAATGGCCTTCCGCCAAAGTAGACGAGGCCGCGACCATTAGCGGAAACCTGAAGGCCATGGCATCGCCATTATTTATTTTTATGTTTATCTGCATGGCATTGACGGCCATTTCCGAATTTGGACCACAACAATGGTCGAGCCTTATATTAGAAAAAAGCGGTGCAAATCCAATGTTGATATTGGCACTGGTGACCGGGTTAATGGCAGTAGCCCGGTATTTTGGTGGCGACGTCGTTAAAAAATTCTCCCAGACGGGGGTACTTCTGGGATCTGCCATAATTGCTACTATCGGTATATTTCTTTTTAGTACCCAAACTGGTGCAATGGCTTACGTGGCGGCCATATTCTTTGCTTTGGGCGTAGCTTATTTTTGGCCCAATATGATCGGTTTTATAGCCAATTATATTCCAAAGAGCGGTGCCTTGGGATTGTCTGTGATCGGTGCGGTAGGGATGCTTTCCACTTCTATTTTCCAACCCTTTATAGGACATTGGATAGATACGGACAAAGCGGCGGCGGCGGCGGCCGGATTTACCGGTGATGAACTGGAATTAGTTGCGGGACAAGCTACCTTGAGGACCATGGTCACCTTCCCTGCCATCCTGATCGTTCTCTTTATCATATTATGGTTATGGATGAGAGCTTCCAAAAAAAAGGCAAATGAAGCAGTGGCATAACCCATAAAAAATTCTCTTAAAATATAAACCCGTTCCTAATAATATGATATTGGTCCGGGTTTTTATTATAGTACAAAAATAAATCCGGCCCTCAGGGATAACAAAATAAGTCTTTAAATAACAATCCAGGATAAGTATGAAAATTGGAATGAATATGTTGCTATGGACCAACCATGTTACCGAGCAACATTACCCCATAATAGAAAAAATAAAAGCAACAGGCTATGACGGGGTAGAACTTTTTTTAGGGGGAGGCGATGTTGGCCACTATTCCAAATTGGGCCGTCATTTTTCATCTATGGGATTAGGGGTGACCGCGGTGGCCGCCTTGGCTCCCGAAGAAAACATTGCGAGTCCCGATAAAAAGTTCAGGGAAGCTGGTCTGGATAAGCTAAAATGGTCCATAGATGTCGGAGCTGCGGCAAATGTGGAAGTCATTTGCGGACCCTACCATTCCACATTTGCCTATTTTACCCGTCAGCCCCCTACCCTTCAGGAAAAACAATGGAGCAACGAGATGTTGTGGAAGGCGGCGGAATACGCCGAGAAATCCAATATTGTCCTTGCCCCGGAGGCGGTGAACCGATTTGAGTCCTACCTATATAATAATATGGCCGACTTAAAAAGCATGGTTGAAAAAGTAGATCATCCCAATTTGGGCGCTATGTTCGATACCCATCATGCCCATATCGAGGAAAAAAGTCAGGCCGAAGCCATTAGGACCATTGCCCCCTACCTTAAACACGTCCATATTAGCGAGAACGATCGTGGCACTCCAGGAAGCGGACAGGTACATTGGCAAGAAGTGTTCAACACCTTAAAGGAGGTTGGTTATGACGGTTGGCTTACCATTGAGGCCTTTAGTACCCTGATCCCGGAATTTGCCAATGCCATTAACGTTTGGAGGGATTTTTCCCCGACCGATGAAATATATACCAAGGGCTTCACCCTTATTAAACAGGGAATGCAGGGATAAACTATGCCCTTATTTTCTTATCCCTTGATCCTTATACCTATTGGTTAGGGACCAAGTTATAAAACCAATTGAAAAACAATATCTATGTTTAAATTTAAAATACTTTATTACTTATCGCTCTGCTTTGTGATCATTTCATGCAACGGTCAGAAAAAAACCGAGCAAGTTTCAAAAACAGCAATTGATGGGCCTGTAGAATGGATTACTTTTGAAGGAAAGAGCCAGGATTCCAAACATATTGTATTCATTTCGGGGGATGAGGAATATCGCTCGGAAGAGGCATTGCCGCAGCTGGCAAAGATCTTGGCCGTGCACCACGGATTTAAAACAACCGTCCTGTTTGCACAGGATTCCACCAAGCCCGGAATTATAGATGCCAATTACAGCTATAATATTCCGGGGTTAGACGCCCTGAACACAGCAGATATGATGGTAATATTCACCAGGTTCCGTGCGTTGCCCGATGATCAGATGCAACATATAGACAATTATCTAAGATCGGGAAAACCCGTTATGGGAATAAGAACGGCTACCCATGCCTTTAATTTTAATCCCGATTCCGATTCGAGCTTTAAGCACTACAGCAATGATTACAGTGGTGAAAAGACAGCATGGAAGGATGGTTTTGGGCGATTGATACTAGGGGAAAAATGGATAAGCCATCACGGTCAGCACAAGCACCAGAGTACCCGCGGACTTATTGCCGAAGGAGCCACGGAACATCCCATTACAAATGGTATAAAGGATGGGGATGTTTGGGGACCTACGGATGTCTATGGGGTAAGATTTCCCCTGCCGGGCGATGCCCAGGCCATTATTTTGGGGCAAGTAGTAAACCGGGACGGGGAATTTGATGAAAATGATATTTTCCTAGGCATGAAACCCTCCGATAGCGGATCGGTCGCCATGAATGATAAGGGCGAAGACCAAAACGACCCCATGATGCCGATCGCATGGACCAAATCCTATCAGATACCGGGGGGCGAGACCGGACGGGTATTTACCAGTACCATAGGCGCCGCCAATGACCTCTTGATCGAAGGTACCCGTAGATTATTGGTAAACGGGGTATTCTGGGCCATGGACCTGCCCGTGCCTGCCAAGGCGGATGTTTCCCTGCTAGATGATTATACCCC
>DATGQM010000170.1:0-2172 GCA_035304205.1 Arenibacter sp.
GATCAAATAATCCCTGCACGTTTCCTTAAGGCCACGGAACGTAAAGGTTTTGGGGACAATCTGTTTCGCGATTGGCGGTATAATCCCGACAATACGCCCAAGACCGATTTCGTGCTCAACAATCCCAAATACAGTGGGAAAATATTGGTGGGCGGAAAGAATTTTGGATCTGGATCCTCCCGTGAGCATGCGGCATGGGCCGTATACGATTATGGGTTTAGATGTGTGGTATCTAGCTTCTTTGCGGACATTTTTAGAAATAACTGCTTAAACATCGGCGTACTTCCCGTACAGGTAAGTGCCCCTTTTTTAGATCAAATATTTGCGGCGATAGAAGCAGATCCAAATACCGAAATCGCAGTAAACCTACCGGAACAGACCATTACCTTGACCTCGACCGGGGAACAGGAGCATTTTGATATCAACGATTACAAGAAGCAAAATATGCTAAATGGTTATGATGATATCGATTACCTTTTGAACATTAAGGATAATATTAGGGAATTTGCCCAAAATACGCCCTTGTAAAGGTTCCGACCTTAAACAGGCCCCATGTCCACTTTGCAGCACCTACTTCATCCCGATATACCCAGGGTCAGGATTTATAATAACCTATTAACTTGAATGGCAATCGAGATACTGAAACTAGTTCAGCATACATGAAAAGAAGAAAAATTGAAATAATGGATACCACCCTCCGGGATGGGGAACAAACTTCCGGGGTATCCTTTTCAGCCTCCGAAAAACTTACATTGGCAAAATTATTATTGGAGGAACTCAAGGTCGATAGGATCGAGGTGGCCTCGGCCAGGGTATCCGATGGGGAACTGTCCGCAGTACAGCAAATTACCGAATGGGCCAAAACCAAAGGGTATATTGATCGGGTGGAGGTATTAACCTTCGTAGACAAGGGCCTTTCCTTGGAATGGATGAAAAAAGCGGGAGCAAAAGTACAAAATCTATTGACCAAGGGTTCCATGAACCACCTCACCCATCAACTGAAAAAAACGCCAGAACAGCATTTTGAGGAAATCCATACCACCCTTACCGAGGCAGCCAAAGCGGGAATAGATAGTAACGTATATTTGGAAGACTGGAGCAATGGAATGCGCAATTCCAAGGAATACGTTTTCCAATACTTGGATTTCCTGTCTACCCAGCCGGTTAAAAGAATCATGCTCCCGGATACCCTGGGGATACTTACGCATACGGAGACCGCCGGCTATTTTTCAGAGGTAGTGGGCCGTTATCCGAAACTACATTTCGATTTTCATGGACATAATGATTATGACCTGAGTGTTTCCAACGTCATGGAGGCCGTAATGGCAGGATGCCATGGGCTCCACCTCACGGTAAACGGTATGGGGGAAAGGGCCGGGAATGCACCTATGGCCAGCGTCATTGCCGTTATAAATGATTTCTTGCCCGAAGTCCAAGTCGCTGTAAACGAATCCTCCCTGCATAAAGTGAGCAAAGTGGTATCCGCCTTTACAGGATTCGGAATCCCGGCCAATAAACCAATTGTAGGTGATAATGTTTTTACGCAAACAGCTGGAATACATGCTGATGGCGACAATAAAATGAACTTGTACTTTAATGATTTAATGCCGGAACGTTTTGGCAGGAAACGAAAATATGCTTTGGGAAAAACCTCCGGGAAGGCCAATATCCAAAAAAATTTACAGGAATTGGGACTTACGTTGAACGAGGATGAACTGAAAAAAGTAACGGCACGGATTATTGAACTGGGGGACAAAAAGGAAAGGGTGACCAAGGACGACCTGCCCTTTATTATTTCCGATGTATTGGACAGCGACACCTATCAACAAAAGGTTTTCATTAAATCGTATGTCCTTACCCATTCCAAGGGTTTAAGGCCGTCCACTACCCTATCCATCGAAATAAACGGGGAACTTATAGAGGCCCATGCCCAAGGCGATGGCCAATACGATGCCTTTATGAACGCACTCCGAAAAGTCTATCAATCCAAAAAAATGGAACTTCCCCTCTTGGTGGACTATGCGGTCCGGATTCCCCCGGGCAGCAATTCCGATGCCCTGTGCGAGACCATCATTACCTGGGAACGCAATGGCAAAGAGTTTATATCCAGGGGGCTGGATTCCGATCAGACCGTATCCGCCATCAAGGCTACCGAAAAAATGTTGAATATTA
>DATGQM010000171.1:0-2226 GCA_035304205.1 Arenibacter sp.
TCGAACCCCAGGCCCCGATGGTTATTGTTTTCGGGAAATTGTACTTTGGTAAATTCCTTAAGGGTATTTTCCTTGATAAACCTTTCCCCGCCGTAGGTCCCCCCATTTAGGTACATCTGCATCAGTTTGGCCAGGTCGTTGGCATTGGAGAACAGCCCTGCATTGGTGGAAACCCCGCCCATTATGGCTGCACCTTCATCGTGTACGGTCCCGTGTATGGGCCGATGCCTAAATCCGAAATCGTTTTCCGTGGGGATTATCCTTTTTAGGTCGAATTTTTCGGCGGGATTATAGGTCAAGGTGCCGGCCCCTAATTTATCATAAAAATTATGGTCTAAATAATCCACAAAATCCTCTTGGGTAATTCGTTCAATGAGGGTAGGGAAGAGCATAAAGACCAGCCCGGAATATTTGTATTCCTTTTTTTCCAGGAGGGGCGATTTCTTGATGGCCTTGAATATTTTCTTTTTAAAATTTCGATGCACCCACATATCGGGAAGGATCTTTATAGGAAATCGTGCGGAGGAATCTTTTTTGATGGTCTTCCATTTGTAGCTCCCATTTTTCCGAAGGGTACTTGTCCAATAGGTAATATAGGGATTAAATTGTGCCTGATGGGTCAATATTTCCTTGAAATTTGCATCTGCCTTATTGGAGTTTTTAAAATAGCCCAGGTAATCATCGATCCCCTTGTCCAGATCGAACTTGCCCTCATCGTATAATTTCATGATGGCGGGAAGGGCGGAGGATATTTTAGTGACCGAGGCCAGGTCGTACAGGTCTTCCGTGCTTACTTTGGTGGTATCATTATATTTTTGTAGCCCATAGGCCTTGTGTAGGACTACTTTACCATTTTTGGCCACAAATAATTGTGCGCCCGGGGTAGCTCTTGCGTCCATGGTCTGTTGCATCAGGGAATCCACTCCCTTGATCAGGATCTTGGAATCCATCCCTGCATCCTCGGGGAGGGTATATTTAAAGCGGATTCCGCCTTTTACCTTGATTCCGTCCCCCGCATGGAACTTTTTACCGATGCCTATTGGAAGTCGGCCATTGGCTCCAATGCCCCCGAAGATCAATTGTGCGGTCAGGTCCTGGGCAGACTTACTATCCTGATAGGCGACGATCAGCCCCTCGGCATTTTCCAAATTCTCCAGTTTGTCCAGGGAATAGGGGTTTTTGAAATAGGAAACCACTGTTTTGTCAAAAGGGAGTGTTTGAATGAACGATATTAGGGGCTCGGAGAATTTAATGTTGTTCATAGGCCTTAAGCCCTCGTCGTGGACCCCAACAAGTACCGTATTGTATTGTGGGAAGTTTTTTCGGACAGCTTCGATATCGGTTTGGGTAGCCGATATGGGCAGGGTAAAATGGTCTATGTCGGTGTAGAGGCCCAATGTTTTTTGAAATTCGGTTGTCTTATCCGCTCCAATGGAAATGGACATTATTTTTAGGGTGTCGAGGCGTTTGAGGGGTAGGATCTCCCCCTCATTTTTTAGGACCGTTAGGGAAGCCTCCGTTAAGTTCCTTTCCAATAAGAGGGCTTCCGGACTGTTAATATCCTCCAAGAGATGGGCGAGGGGAATGGGTCGGTATTCATTCAGTTTTGCCCACTGTTTGGCCGCTAGGATCTTTCTTGCCCGGATATCGTTTTCCTTTTGCGAGATGATGCCCTTATCGACCGCGTTTTTAATTTCCGCAATGGCCTTGGCAACATCTTGGACGAGTTCCAAAACGTCGTTCCCCGCCAGAACGGCCTGCATATCCACTACGCCCGGCAGGTTGCCCTTGGTTACACCCTTCATTTCCATAGCATCCGTCACCACCAGCCCTTTAAAACCAAGTTGGTCCTTTAATAGATCGGTGATTATGGCCTTGGAAAGGGTAGAGGGCCGGTTAGAGGGATCAAGGGCGGGAATATTTAAATGGGCGACCATGATTCCGTTGATTCCTGCATGTATAAGTTCCTTAAAGGGATATAGTTCCACATTGTTCAAGCGTTCCAGCGAATGGTTGATCTGTGGGAGGTCGTAGTGGGAGTCCGTACTGGTATCCCCGTGCCCCGGAAAATGTTTGGCGGTGGTAATCAGGCCGCCGTCCTGCATCCCCTTCATATAGGCAATACTTTTTTGTGCTACCTTGATTTTATCCTCCCCGAAGGAGCGGTAATTGATCACCGGATTATCGGGATTGTTGTTCACATCCGCGACCGGGGCAAAATTAAGG
>DATGQM010000172.1:0-9061 GCA_035304205.1 Arenibacter sp.
TTATCCTCGCTACTGTTGAAATCCAGAAAACGGGAAAGTTGGGCCCTTATGCCTGCTTGGTTGTGTGCCAAGGTAGCTTCGTCCAGCAAATTGCGTTCGTTGGACTTCCCGGAAGGATCCCCGATCATCCCGGTGGCCCCACCGATCAAGGCGTAGGGCTTATGTCCGGCCAACTGAAAATGCCGTAACATCATTACCCCTACCAAATGCCCGATATGAAGCGAATCTGCCGTAGGATCTATGCCCACATAGGCCGACTGCATCCCCGTTGACAGATGTTCCCCGGTCCCCGGCATCGCATCGTGCAACATTCCCCTCCACTTTAATTCTTCCACAAAATTTGAAATCATGCCCTAAAGTTCTTTTTCTACAATAGCCGCAAAGATAAAGGAAATCGCTTGCTTTGCCCTTGCAAAAAGCAGATTAAATCCATGTAATTCACTAAATTTGGCCCATGGTTTTAGTCACGGGAGGTACTGGTCTGCTAGGTGCGCACCTAATATTGCGATTATTGCGATCGGGCATTGCCGTGAAGGCCATCCATAGAAGAACAAGCGACCTAAAGGAAGTAGAAAAAGTTTTTGGGTACTACGCTCCTCAAGCCAGCGAATTGTTCGCCAAAATTATTTGGATAGAGGCCGATCTGAACGAAATTCCCGCCTTGGACAAAGCCTTTGAGGACATCACCCATGTTTATCATTGTGCGGCCCTGATTTCCTTTGACCCCGGCGACTATGAATCGCTTAGAACCATAAATATAGAAGGGACAAAGAATATTGTCAACCTCTGCCTCGCCCATAACATCCAAAAATTATGTTATGTGAGTTCTATTGCGGCCATAGGGCGGACCTTGGATGGGCAGGCCGCTACCGAAGAAACCGACTGGACATTGGAAGGTGCCAATGTATATGCACTCTCCAAAATGGATTCCGAACTGGAGGTCTGGCGAGGTTCCCAGGAAGGCCTAGCTGTTGTCATCCTTAATCCAGGGGTTATCATAGGTCCCGGTTTTTGGGATTCCGGAACGGGTCTCCTCTTTCAGAACGGCTATAAGGCCAGAAAACATTATCCCCCCGGGGGAACCGGATTTGTTACGGTAAACGATGTAACGACCCTAATGGTAAAACTGATGGATTCTTCCGTAACGAACGAAAAATTCATTGCCGTTGCCGAAAATTTAAGTTATAAGGATATTTTGGGCCGACTGGCCAAGGAGTTTAACCGACCTGGCCCCAGTATACCTGTCAGATTCTGGCAACTGGAAATTTTCTGGCGGGTGGATAAACTCTTGAACTTCCTGACCGGACGGGGAAGAAAATTGACTAAAATATCGGTCCGGTCTTTAAGGAACAGACAACTGTTCAATAATAATAAATCCCGGGAACAGCTGGGACATTCCTACGAATCCCTGGATAGCAGCATTGCCTTCTCCTGTAAAAAATTTATGGAAGAGTATCCTTAGCAGCTTCCTTTTTCAAAGCCTCCTTGGGTTTATTGGCCGCCTCTTTCCTTTCGGTTTCCATAATCTCCTGTTCCTTCTCCAACCTTTCTTTTACCTGTATGTAGATAGCCTCGTACACTATAGGCAGGGAAGCATAATAGGTATCGCTTTGTACCAATTGCAGACTGTCTATCTTATACTTATTATAGATATAGCCCATCGGATCCAGATCGTGTTCGGTCAAAATACTTTCATTGATGGACCTGCCCGCATTCAACACGGAAATATCGTATAGAATTGCCTCCATTTTTTGTTGGGGAATAAGGTTTTTAGGTTTCTCCACCAGCTGTTCGTTGCAGGAAAACAACAAACAAAAAAATAAGGACAGGATGTACTTTACCATAATTATCTATTAAAGGTTAGTCTCATGGCGTTTCTCTCTTCGGAAAAACGACCATTTTCATAGGCCAAATGCCCGTTTACAAAAGTATGGGTTATCTTGGATCGGAAGGTATCCCCTTCAAAAGGGGACCAACCACATTTATAGGCGATATTATCCTTGGTTACCTTCCAGGAATCGTTCAGATCGACTACGACCAGATCGGCATAATAACCTTCCCGTACAAAGCCCCGTTTCTCTACTTGGAACAGTATGGCCGGATTATGGCACATTTTTTCCACTATCCTTTCCAAGCTTATTTTTCCCGAACGGTAATACTCCAACACGGCCGGAAGGGCATGTTGCACCAAGGGGCCCCCGGAAGGGGCAACGGTATAAATATTATTTTTTTCTTCCAGGGTATGGGGTGCATGATCCGTGGCAATAACATCCAAGCGATCATCCAACAGGGCCTCCCACAATTGATCCCTATCCGCGGCGGACTTCACCGCAGGGTTCCATTTGATCAGGGTTCCCTTTGTTTCATAATCCTCCTCGGAAAACCAAAGATGGTGGATGCAAACCTCTGCGGTTATTTTCTTTTGTTCCAAAGGGATATCGTTCCTGAACAAATCTGTTTCCCTACCTGTGGAAACATGAAAGATATGTAGTCTGGCCCCTGTTTTTTTTGCCAATTCCACCGCCTTGGAGGACGATAGGTAACAGGCTTCCGCACTCCGGATCGCCGGATGGTATTTTATAGGGATATCCTCGCCATAACGTGCCTTAAAAATTGCCAGGTTCTTCCTTATGGTAGTTTCATCCTCACAATGCGTCGAAATGACCATCTCGGTATTCCTAAAGATCTTCTCTATAACCTCCTCATTGTCCACCAACATATTTCCCGTAGAAGAGCCTAAGAACAGCTTTACGCCCGAACAGGCATTTTTATCCAATCTTTTCAGTTCCTCCAAATTATCGTTGGTGCCTCCGAACAGAAAGGAATAATTGGCGAAGGCCGTTTGTCCCGCAATCTCAAATTTCCCTTCCAGGGCGGCAATAGTGGTAGTTTGCGGATCGGTATTGGGCTGCTCCATAAAGGAAGTGATGCCCCCCGCCACCGCGGCCCTGCTTTCGGTGCCTATGGTACCCTTATGGGTAAGCCCGGGCTCCCTAAAATGCACCTGATCGTCTATTGCCCCAGGGATAACATATTTGCCCTGTATATCTATTACCTTGGCTCCGCTAGCGGTAATATTCGTATCCAATTTTTGGATGATACGATCTTCCAACAAAATATCCCCCGTATATATTTGGCCCTCATTAACAATGGTGGCGTTCTTTAATATAGTCGTGCCCATTTTAAAATTTATTTTTTTGGAACAAACTTTCCATTTTCATTTTCAACACCCCGAATACGGCCTCCCCAACGATGGATGTACTCATCTTGGATTTCCCTCTGATGCGATCGGTGAAGACTATGGGTACCTCTACGATCTTATAATCCTGAAGGTAGGCCCTAAATTTCATTTCGATCTGGAAGGCATATCCTATAAATTTAACGGAATCGATGTTTATAGTTTCCAGAACCTTCCGTTTATAGCATACGAATCCGGCAGTTGGATCTTGTATTTTCATTCCAGTGATCAACTTTACGTAAAAGGAGGCCCCATAGGATAACAAGATCCTGTGCAACGGCCAATTTACCACATTGATCCCTTTTTTGTACCGGGAACCTATGGCCACATCGGCTCCCCCCGAACAAGCATTATAAAGATGGGGCAGGTCGGTCGGGGAATGCGAAAAATCGGCATCCATTTCAAAGATATAATCGTACTTCCTTGCAATGGCCCATTTGAATCCATGGATATAAGCGGTCCCCAATCCAAATTTCTCTTGCCTGACTTCCAGAAAAAGACGGTCCGTATATTGTTCTTGCAAGGCCCTCACGGCCTCGGCCGTGCCGTCCGGGGAATTGTCGTCCACGATAAGGATATGAAAATCCTTCTCGAGCGCAAAAACGGCATCGATGATAAGCCCGATGTTCTCAATTTCATTAAAGGTAGGGATAATGACCAAGCTATCTGCCATCTAGAGTATTTCAATTTTAGCAAAAATAGTATTTTAAAATAGGTATAGGAATATCAGGGGATTTTTATGTTTTATTTATATCTAATTCATCCCTTCAATAATTTGTAATTTTGTTGTGGAACTTAATTACCATGCCTCAAAAAACTACTAAAATATTTCTGGTTTTCCTGGCGGCGATCTTTGTCCTCAATCTTTTGCAAAGTGCAAATACAGAGTTATTGTTGGACGAGGCCTACTACTGGTTTTATGCCCAAGATTTAGCCTGGGGATACTTTGACCATCCGCCCATGGTAGCATGGATGATCCATCTTGGCAGTGCCATTTTCCCTGCCGAACTGGGAGTCCGGCTCATAAGTTGCATCATGTATACCATCAATATTGCTCTTCTTTGGACCCTGATCGATCATCCACGGAAAGAAAGGTACATCCTCCTTTTTTGCGTTCTCGTCCTTTCCCCCACCTTGTTCCACGCCTACGGATTTCTCACCTTGCCGGATACCGCACTGCTCTTCTTCACCACCTTGTTCCTATTGCTCTATAAGCGGTTCCTGACCAAAACATCATTATGGAATACCGTGCTGTTGGGGATTTTAATGGCCGCAATGATGTACAGTAAGTACCATGGGCTCTTGGTCATTTTATTTGTCCTGTTTTCAAATTTCGGACTGGTAAGGAACAAATATGCCTGGCTTTCCGCAAGCATTGCATTGGTCTGTTACATCCCGCATTTACTATGGCTTATGGACCATCATTTTATAAGCTTGCAGTACCATTTATCCGATAGGCCGTTCAGCCCCTATAATTTTACCGATTTCACCTTGGGATACTTCCTAAATTTATTGGCCCTTTTCGGATTGATTTTCCCCTTGGTCTACTTTTCCCTTGTAAGGACCAGGATAACGGGCAAATTCAGTACGGCACTGGTATATATTGTTTATGGTTTTATCCTTTTCTTTTTTGTCAGCAGTTTTAGCCGAAGGGTACAAACGCAATGGTTGATAGTCATCAGCATTCCCTTGATCATCATCACCTTCAATTATATGGTGGACCATCCAAAAATAAGGCTATGGATCTTACGGCTCGGACTTCCTAATATAACCATTTTGTTATTTTTAAGGATTTGGTTGATCAACGGCTCGGTTTTACCGATCTCCTTTGAGACACACTTTAACAGGACTTGGGTAAATATACTTAAGGATGAGGTAGGCGATATGCCGGTCGTATTTGAGAATTCGTATGGAAATGCGGCCACCTACACTTTTTATTCCGGCAATAAGGCCTATTCCCTGAACAATGCACATTACCGCTTAAACCAATATTCGATCGATGATTCCGAGGAAGATGTACAACATAAGCGCATATTATACGTTTCCAGATATTTAAGGGAGGGGGACCTTGAATTTATCGGGGCCAAGGGCAAGGAGTATAAAGGAAAATATATGGATGATTTTGAATCTTTTAGAAAACTGTACTGTATGGTCGCGGACAACCCCGTTTCCGTAAAGGACAGTACCGCCTTAATTTTGAAGGTCTACAATCCTTACCCGGTGGATATTGCCCTAAAAAAGCTTAAATTCGGGGCTACTTTCTTAAATCCCTATAAACGGGTTACGGAGATTGCCAAGATTACGCCTATGCCCCTAGACACCAATTTACAACAGCTTAATTCCAAGGACACCACCTTGTTTAAGGTACAGCTCCCCAGTCCCACGGTGGACGGTGCGGCCTACATTCGTTTCGGGATATCGGAGAACGGGCTACCCTATGGGTATAACAGTAAAAATATTAAGTTGAACTGATGGAGCCCATTTTAAGAAATCCGAATACTGCGGATTGGATAAGCCTGGTGATATTGGGAAGTATATTCCTTATGGTTTTGGCCAAAAATACTTTCTATGGCCGATTTTTGAATTTCATGATCCTTCCCTTTAACAACAAGTATATCTTTATGTACAATAAGAAGGATAAACTATTTAATTGGTTCAATATTTTTTTCACCCTTTTTCAACTGCTTAATTTTTCGCTTTTTATTTATCTGGCGGGCGGCATCTTGTTTGCTTCCGTAGAAAAGTATGATATAATGGGGTATGTGGGCATATTGTTGGGGCTGACCCTGTTTTGGGGCCTAAAAGTATTCTTTCAATTGGGCAACGGATTTATCTTTAATTCTAAAAGCACCATTTCCGAGATCGTATTTAAAAAGCTGTCCTACCTGAACTATAGCGGTATCGTGATGTTATTGGCAAACCTCCTCTTGCATTTTGTCTTTAGGGAGTCCAAAACCATAGTTATCATTAGTATCCTGATTATTTTCCTCATTAATGCGATCGGGTGGATCACTATCCTGAGAAATCACCAAAAATTCATAGCTGGAAATTTTCTGTATTTTATTTTGTACCTTTGCGCACTTGAAATCGCCCCTATTATTATTATAGGCGGCTATCTAATTGAAAGGAACCTATGAAAGTAAAGACAATATTGGTTTCCCAGCCAGAACCCAAGATGGAAAACTCTCCATATTCCAAGATTATCGACAAGGAGAAGATTAAGGTAGACTTCAGGCCATTTATACATGTTGAGGGAGTTGATGCCAAATCGGTTCGACAACAGAAGATAGACCTGAACAATTTTACGGCGATTATCCTTACCAGTAGGAATGCAGTGGACCACTTTTTTAGGATTGCCGATGAGATGCGGTTCAAGGTCCCGGACACGATGAAGTATTTTTGTCAGTCGGAGGCCGTTGCCTTCTACCTTCAAAAATACGTAGTATATAGGAAACGAAAAATCTATGTCGGGAAAATGAATTTCCCCGATCTAAATACCCTGTTCAAAAAATATAAGGACGAGAAATTCCTGCTCCCGTCCTCGGATGTCCTTAAACCCATAGTGCCGGAGACATTGGACAGCTTGGGAATCGACTGGGTACGGGGTATTTTTTATAAAACCGTGATCAGCGATCTTTCGGATCTAAGGGACGTATATTATGATATTTTGGTTTTCTTTAGCCCTTCAGGAATAGAATCCCTGTTAAAGAATTTCCCCGACTTTAAACAAAATGATACCCGGATAGCCGTTTTTGGAAATTCCACGGTACAGGCAGCCACCGAAGCGGGCCTAAGGATAGATATACAGGCCCCTACCCCCGAGACCCCTTCTATGACCATGGCACTACAGAAATATATTACTACCGTAAACAAAAAGTAACGATTTCCCCTAACGGACAAAAAGAGAGAGTAGCATTAAAAAGAAAACCCCGAGGACTGCCCTCGGGGTTTCTTTTTAGAATGCATATCGCTGTGGCCCGCCCCGCCTTATTTCCTCATTGGCATAGGGTTCAAATTTTTTAAAATTCTCCCGGAAGGCATTGGTCAATTTAAATGCCGTGGTATAGTACGCCCCATCATTGTTCCAAGTGGCCCTGGGACTAAGCACACTGGTCGGCACGCCCGGACACGCCCTGGGCTGGGCCACCCCGAATACGGAATGGATGTGGTATTTATCATAACAGTATAATCCCAGCTCGCCATTAAGCACCGCATGGATCATGGCGCGGGTATATTTTAATTCCATTCTGGTGCCTACACCATAAGGCCCGCCGGTCCAGCCTGTGTTTACCAGCCAGACGTTGACCTTGGAATCTTTCATTTTCTTACTGAGCATTTCTGCGTATACGGTAGGGTGCAAAGGCATAAAGGGCGCTCCAAAACAGGCCGAGAAATTAGGGACAGGTTCTACCACGCCCGCTTCCGTACCCGCAACCTTGGCCGTATAACCGGAAATAAAATGATAGGCCGCTTGGCTCGGGGTAAGTTTGGAAATGGGGGGCAGCACCCCAAAGGCATCCGCGGTTAAAAAGAATATATTCTTAGGATTCTTCCCGACCGAAGGAACTTGTATACTTTCTATATTATAGATAGGATAACTTACCCTGGTATTTTGGGTAATGGAGGTGTCCTCAAAATCTACTACTCCCCCGGCATCCAAGATCACATTTTCCAAAAGCGCACCTTTTCTAATGGCCCCGTAAATTTCCGGTTCCTTCTCCTGGCAGAGGTGGATGGTCTTGGCATAGCATCCCCCCTCAAAATTAAACACCTTGTCATCCTTGGTCCAGCCGTGTTCATCATCCCCTATCAATTTTCGGTGTGGATCCGTGGACAAAGTAGTTTTCCCGGTACCGGAAAGGCCGAAGAAAATGGCGGTATCCCCCTCTTCGCCAACATTGGCGGAACAGTGCATGGGAAGACAATTTTTATACACGGGCAATATAAAATTGAGGGCGGAAAATATTCCTTTCTTTATTTCCCCCGTATATCCCGTACCGCCTATCAGGACAATCTTTCTGCTAAAGTCCAATATCGCAAAATTATGCTGACGCGTACCATCAACGTCCGGGTCCGCCATAAAACCAGGGGCATTTACCACGATCCATTCGGCATCAAAACCGACCAGTTCATCCTCCGTGGGCCTCAAGAACATATTGTAAGCAAACATATTGGACCA
Organism: Arenibacter sp.; assembly: GCA_035304205.1. Classification (GTDB taxonomy): domain Bacteria; phylum Bacteroidota; class Bacteroidia; order Flavobacteriales; family Flavobacteriaceae; genus Arenibacter. Next base: position 8,418 of record DATGQM010000172.1, read on the forward strand.
AGGATATTCGTTGATTACCCGAATGCCCATTTTATAATCCTCGTCCGCACAGGCAAAACAATCCCGGACATATACCTCCTTCGTATCCAGATAGGCCATGACCTTATTGTAAAGCGCATCGAATTTTTCGCTCTCAAAAGGTATATTTATATTTCCCCACCATACCTTATCCTTCGTAATATCATCCTTTACAATAAACCTATCCAACGGCGACCTACCCGTAAACTCCCCCGTATCAACAGCTAATGCCCCAGACGAAGAAGTTGCCCCCATTCCCTTCTCCAAAGTAATTTCGTGTAAAAGGGAAGGCGGCAATTGATAATGGATAATACTGTTTTTCAAACCATACTGTTTTAACGAAATCGATTTCGTAGATGAAGTAGATGAATTCATAATTTGCTATTATAGTTAATAAGTTAAAAAGCTAAATGGTTAAATGGTTAAATGGTTAAATGTTAGAAAGCTATAGAAATAAAAACAATATCTCTTTTGTCTTTCTTCTTTATTCTTTCTAACTGCTGAATATTATATGTCAGGTGCATAAATATACGCCCCCTATCACTTTCTCAATACTCAATACTAATATCTCAATACTAATATCTCAATACTCAATACTCATGTCTCAATACTCATATCTCAATACT
>DATGQM010000173.1:0-11885 GCA_035304205.1 Arenibacter sp.
TTTTCTCTTAAAGATCCAGATCGAATTCTTTGCGCAGCAGATCGATAGCAGGGTTCTTCTCCCTTAATTTCTCATATTTTTCTTGGGGGGTGAAGGCAAATTTTGTGGCGGTCGTCTCGTTTACCTTGATCTTGAGGGTAATAAAATGGTTCTGCAGCTTTTGTTTTAAGTACTCCATCAGGTCGTATTTTTCGCGCTCGACCTCTTTTTTCATGGTACCATTGGGCAATTCGATCCGAATAGTAAAGTTATCCGTTAACTTCGGTATATCGGCATGTAGGTTGGAAGCTAATATCTTACGGCCCCCTTTGTCCAGAATATCCACGAAATCGGCCCAATGTTTTTGCATATCCGCCTCGGTGAAAGCGATTTTTGGAAGGTCATTTTCATCAATGACTTCTTCTTTCTTGTTGAGCTGATGTTCCTTCTTGGCCTTTAAGCTGGATAGGGAGAGTCCAGAAACTCTTTTTGCCCCGGATTTCAGGTCGATTTTGGTCTTTTGGGCGGCGGGTGTCCGGGATTCCTGTACAACGGCAGCACTTTCATTCGTTGGAATCCCTGTGTCCTGGATCGGTTCCGCACCCGGGTCGGTCCGGACAATAGTGCTTTCGTTTGTGGATATTCCATCTACGGGTGGTTGCAGCACCGGGGAATCGGATTTATTTTCAACCTTATAAAATACGGCCGGGATTATAAAGTTAGGTTTGTTACGACCCCCTGTTAAGGGTTTGGATTTTTTTTTTCCCCATCGTAATCAATGGAGGCCAATTTCATCAAGGTCAATTCTACCAAGAGACGCTGGTGTTTGCTCAATTTATATTTAATATCGCAATCATTGGCAATGTCAATGGCTTCCAATAGGAAAGGACCGGATACCTTTTGCGATTGTTCCAGATAATTTTTTTTGGCTTCTTCCCCAACTTCGAGGAGCGGAATGGTATTCTGGTGTTTGGAGACCAATAGGTCCCTAAAATGGGAGGCAAGGCCACTAATAAAATGGTGTCCATCAAACCCGTGTGCCAGTGTTTCGTTGAACTGGATCAACAATCCGGGGATATCCCGTTCCAAAATGAGGTCGGTTGCCTTAAAATAGGTATCGTAATCCAAGACGTTCAGGTTCTCGGTGACCGCCTTTCTGGTCAGTTTTTTACCTGAAAAACTAACGACCCTATCAAAGATGGAAAGCGCATCGCGCATGGCACCGTCCGCCTTTTGGGCTATAATGTGCAAGGCATCGTCCTCGGCCTCTATCCCTTGGTTTTCGGCAATATGTTTTAGGTATTCCGCGGCATCCTTGACGGTAATACGTTTAAAATCGAAAATCTGGCAACGCGACAGGATGGTGGGGATAATCTTGTGTTTTTCGGTGGTCGCCAAGATGAATATGGCATGTGCGGGCGGTTCCTCCAGGGTCTTCAGGAAAGCGTTGAAAGCGGCCTGCGATAGCATATGTACCTCATCGATAATATATACCTTGTATTTCCCTACCTGTGGCGGAATCCGCACTTGCCCGGTAAGTTCCCTTATATCGTCTACGGAGTTGTTGGATGCGGCATCTAGTTCAAAAATATTGAATGCAAAATCCTCGTCTTCGGAGGCCCCTGCATTTTGGTTGATCTGTTTCGCCAGGATACGGGCGCAAGTAGTTTTACCTACCCCCCTCGGACCGGTGAACAATAAGGCCTGTGCCAGATGATTGTTTTCAATGGCATTGGTCAATGTATTGGTAATAGCCTGCTGCCCAACAACATCCTTGAATGTTTGGGGCCTATATTTTCGTGCGGATACTACAAAGGGTTCCAAGGTCTAAAACTTATGGTCGGTACCTTATCGGGTGGGCGACCTATGAAATACAAATATAAAGATAGGTTTGTATTATACTGCTTTATTATAGGGCTTTCATGTTTTATTTATCAACAATTAATATACCTTTGCCCTAGCAGGTCGCCTTATCGCTGTTCCCGGATCTGATCCGGGGACAGAGGAAAGTCCGGACACCATAGTGCAGTATAGCGGGTAACGCCCGTCCGCCGAGAGGTGAGGACAAGTGCAACAGAAAGTATGTACGGGTAATGCCGTAGTGAAACCAGGTAAACTCTATACGGTGCAACGCCATGTAAATCAGTGTCCCGATAGTTATCGGGAGAGGGCTGCACGCCCGAGCTGAAGGGTAGGCGGTTAGAGCCATTGGGCAACCGATGGCCCAGATAAATGATAAGGATCCCGAAGATATTTCGGGATACAGAATCCGGCTTATGACCTGCTATTTTTTATAAGATCGATCGTATTTCGTTATTCGTCGGTCGGCTCAAAAAAACTAAAGACACTTCCCCCATACCTTCTTTGTTCGGTGAAATGCATTAACTGGGATAGATCGGTCTGTTTGGGGTGCTCAATGATCAGGACACCGTTTTCCAAAAGCAATTCCCCCTCAAAAACAAGCTGTACTATTTGGGAGAAGGCCTCCAGGGAAAAATCATAGGGGGGATCCGCAAATATCAGGTGTACCTTTGGAGCATGTTTGCCCAGATATTCAAAAGCGTCTTTTTTAATGGCCGTAATGGGGAATTCCAGGGTGGCGGATGTTTCCGAAATATATTTTATACAGTCTAGATCGGCATCCACCGCAATAATCCTTTCACAACCCCGGGAAGCAAATTCATAGCTTATATTACCGGTTCCCGCAAAGAGGTCCAATACCTGTATTTCGTCAAAATAATAGCGATTGTTAAGGATATTGAACAGGGCTTCCTTGGCCATATCCGTAGTGGGGCGGACCGGCAATCTTTTGGGGGCAGTTAACCGCTGGCCTTTATTTTTGCCCGAGATAATGCGCATTAAAGAGTATTTAGAAGTGTGAAATCTATGGTGTCGTTATCAAATTCCGCAAGGTGGTGAAAACTGGTTTGCGCCGGTACAAAAATAGAAATGTCCTTGATATACTTATGGCTTAACCGGTATAGGGGATCCCCTTCCTCTATGGCCCCAAAAAATTTGAGTTTCGTGGTTTCTACATCCAATTTTAATTGTTCCATGGTAAAGAGGAGGTAATAGATGAAATCTTCCTTCGCCGTAAAATTATAATTGTTGTAGAGCATCAGTTTTTTGCCCTGTATTACGGTAATGTCCATATGCCCCTCCATGATATGCACATAGCAGATGGGATCGTTGTTATTGGCATGGTTGTTCATTAAACTTTGGACAAGGACGGTGCCATGGTGCATAAACTCAAAGGAACCGAAAAGATCGTAGATATAGTTGTTTATATTCACAAAGGGGACATAAACATTTACCATGTCCAGGTTGTCGATCTCGTCATATTCCAAATGATCGTTGGCCAATATCTTGGCATTGAACTTTAGGTAATTGGCCAGTTCCCCCTTATTAAATAGTGCCTTTGGGACCAGGCTAAAAAGGTTGTTCCTGTGTATAACTATAACTTCGGAAAATTTAACCTCCTGTATACCGTTTCTATCAAAAAGTTGTTTGATTTCCTTTTGTACGGCATAGGGGGTCAATTCATTTTTAAACCTGATCTTCTCCGATGCGATCAAGGTATTGGAAAGTGTGTCCAAAACACAAAAAGAAAGTCCATTCAAGCTAACTTGAATGGACAATTTGTTATATTCCGATTTTGGATCTTCTAAAATGCTATTGTTCGTTTCGTTTGTCATAGATAGATGGCCAATTTCCACTGGTGCTTACCTCTTTTAAGGAGCCCACCCTAATTTCGCTGCCATTGACCTCATCCACATTGATCTGGGTGTTTTCCCTGGCCAATAATGTTTTAGGCTGGTCGTGCAATACGACATTCTTGCTTATTTTGGCCTCAAATACCGGGGCCCTATACGAGCCTTTTTCCAAAATGCTCGATTTCATCTCAAATTTTTCGCCATTTGCCGCATATGGAACGTTCATCATTGTTTTGTAGCGGTCGTCCTTTTTAAATATGGAATCCTTCACTGCTACAAGTCCCAACGTATCTACGATCTTTACCTCCTTTAACATGTCGATCCCAAAATTTTTGTCATACTCCAAAAAGGATGAGTCCCTTTGTTGGGTAATGACATACTTTCCGGTGTCTATAAAACTGATCAGGGAATTAAAATCATTGGCATATCTTCCGTTTACGGTCTTATAGGCTTCTTGGGAATTTCTGATGTCCTTAAGATTGGATATTACCTTGGCAAAACGTTCCTGCTTGATTTTTTTAAACTCAATTGGACCATTGACGGAATTATATATCATATATCCCAATACGATAGATACCAACCAAAGAAAAATTTGTAACGCGATCTTCATTTCTTATTGTATTATATTTAGTGGTTAACACAAATCTACAATTTTTTTTTAATGCCAAAAGTATTTGTCCTTAAAAATACTCATTATCTTTGGGGAGCTATGAAACCTACCTCGGACACCACTTTTTTTAAATTACTGGTAGATAAATTTCCACATACCCCGACAGCCTTGCAGTCCATTGCCCTACAACAACTTGCGGCCTTTGTATTGTCCAAGGATAGGGACACCGTATTTTTATTGAAGGGGTACGCCGGAACGGGGAAGACCACCATAGTGGGAGCTATTGTGGCCAATTTATGGAATACGGTCATGAAAGCGGTATTAATGGCACCTACCGGGAGGGCGGCCAAGGTAATGTCCAATTATTCCGGGACGCAGGCCTTCACCATCCATAGGAAGATCTATTTTCCCAAAAAGCAGGGTGCGGGCGTGCAGTTTGTGCTATCGCCCAACAAACATAGGAACACCCTATTTATTGTGGACGAGGCATCAATGATTTCCGATACGCCGGCAGATTCCAAACTCTTTGAAAATGGATCTTTGTTGGACGACCTGTTAATGTACGTTTATTCCGGGCACAATTGCAAATTGATCCTGATCGGGGATACCGCACAATTACCGCCCGTACATTTAAACATTAGTCCGGCCCTGGACGAGGGGCAATTGTCCCTCAACTATAATAAGGTAGTGGTAAAACTGGAGTTGGACGAGGTGGTAAGGCAGGCAGAGGACTCCGGCATACTGGCCAACGCTACTTCTTTAAGGGAACAGTTGCACCAAGAATTTTTTGATAGCTTTAAATTTTCGGTTTCCTCCTATACCGATATTGTCAGGTTAACGGACGGGAACGAGATCCAGGAGGCCATAGATAATTCCTATTCCCGGAACGGGAAGGAGGAGACCGCTATAATCGTACGCTCCAACAAAAGGGCCAATATGTACAATGAAAATATAAGGAGCAGGATCCTCTACCTGGAGAACGAATTGGCGGTAGGGGATTTTATGATGGTCGTGAAGAACAACTATTTTTGGCTTAAGCCCACTTCCGATGCAGGCTTTATTGCCAATGGGGATATTATAGAAATACTGGAGATCTTTGCGATCAAGGAACTGTACGGTTTTAAATTCGCCGAAGTAAAGGTAAAGATGGTAGATTATCCCCAACAAAAACCGTTTGAGACCGTATTGTTGTTGGACACCATCATGGCCGAGACCCCATCCCTGTCCTATGAGGACGGCAATCGTTTATATATGGAGGTGATGAAGGATTATGCCGACGAGGGCTCTAAATATAAAAAGTTCCTGGCCGTAAAGAACAATAACTATTTTAACGCCCTCCAGGTTAAATTCTCCTATGCCATCACCTGTCACAAATCGCAAGGGGGACAATGGAATACGGTATTCGTGGAGCAGCCATACCTGCCCGGGGGAATAGATAGGGAATACCTTCGATGGCTGTACACGGCGATCACCAGGGCAAAGGATAAACTGTACCTTATTGGATTTAAGGACGATTTTTTTGTTGATTCGGAATAGTTTAATTTTGCAATAAATAGGAAGCAAATGGCCGGGACCCTTGTAAGTATATTTTTAGGAATAGGACTTGCCGCTTCGGTAGGTTTTAGGATTTTCCTCCCCTTGTTCGCCCTTAGTCTGGCCGCTTATTTCAATGTTTGGGAGCTAAATGACAATTGGCAATGGATCGGAAGCTTAACGGCCGTAATTACATTAGGGGTCGCCACCGTTGTTGAGATTTTCGCTTATTTTATTCCTTGGGTAGATAATTTACTGGATAGTGTGGCCGTGCCAATGGCAGCTATAGCCGGTACGGCGGTCATGGTGTCCACAGTGGCTAACCTAGACCCCCTGATAACCTGGACCTTGGCCATTATTGCCGGTGGAGGTACGGCAACGGCTATAAAAAGTACTTCCGCTGCGGGCAGGATTACTTCTTCCACTACCACGGGCGGGTTGGCAAACCCTGTATATGGCCTGGTCGAGACGGGTACGGCCGCGGTGATGACCGTAGCATCCATTTTTTTGCCCTTGCTTGCGGCAGTACTGGTCGTCATTATATTATTCCTCATTTTTAGGGTATATCGAAAACTAAGGCCCAAAACCTGATTTAACTTAATTTAAAAGATTTTTACGTGAAAGTCATTGCAATGATACCGGCCCGCTATGCGGCCTCTAGATTCCCCGGAAAGCTGATGCAGGACCTGGGAGGGAAACCTGTTATACAAAGGACTTACGAAGCTGCGGTAACTACCGGGCTGTTTTTGGAAGTATATGTGGTAACGGACAGTCCCATCATATTCGAGACCATTACCAAGATAGGCGGGAAGGCCATTATGAGCCAAAGGCAGCACGAATGTGGAAGCGACCGGATCGCCGAAGCGGTAACATCCATGGAGGTAGATATCATCGTAAATGTACAGGGCGATGAGCCGTTTACGGACCGGGAAAGCCTTGCTAGCGTAATCGAAGTTTTTAAGGACGATGTTCCTAAGGAAATCGATCTGGCATCCCTGATGACGAAAATAACGGATTGGGTAGAGATCAATGACCCCAATACGGTAAAGGTCATAGTGGACCATCAAAATTTTGCGCTTTATTTTTCCAGGGCGCCCATCCCTTATCCCCGATCAAGGGAATTGGATATCCCCTATTATAAGCATAAGGGAATCTATGCCTTTAGGAAAAGTGCCCTGATGGATTTTCAAAGATTGCCCATGCTTATCCTGGAGGCTACGGAAAAGATCGAGGCGATCCGCTATTTGGAATATGGCAAGAAGATCAAGATGGTGGAAACCGATGTTACCGGCATAGAAATAGATACCCCTGAAGACCTGGAAAGGGCCAAAAGTGTATGGAAATAGATTATAGCAATATAAAGGTACTCGGTTTTGACGCCGATGATACCCTGTGGGTAAACGAAACGTATTTTAGAAATGCGGAGGAAAAATTCGCGGAACTTCTGGATATCTATGAAACGAAGAACAATATCGATCAGGAGCTATTTAAGACGGAGATCAAGAACCTGGAAATCTATGGGTATGGCATAAAGGGATTTATGCTCTCCATGGTTGAATCTGCCCTAGATCTATCAAATAATAGGGTTTCCCAAGCAACGATTTCGGAAATCCTGAATCTAGGTAAGGAAATGTTGTCCCATCCCGTAGAATTATTGGAAGGGGTAGAAGAAGTATTGAACGAATTAAAGGATAGATACCGCTTGATTATTTTAACGAAGGGAGATCTGTTGGACCAGGAAAGGAAGTTGGAAAAATCGGGCCTGTCCAAATATTTTCATCATGTTGAAGTGCTCAGCGATAAAAAGGAAGAAAACTATAAAAACCTGCTCGATCATTTGGAAATCCCCGTGGAGGATTTTCTGATGATAGGCAATTCATTAAGGTCGGATGTATTGCCCTTGTTGAATATCGGGGCAAAAGCGGTACATATTCCGTTTCACACCACTTGGAAACACGAGGAGGTAAAATTGAAGGAACATCAGAATGGTCATCTTACCCTGAACACCATTTCCGATATTTTAAAATATCTTAAATAAGCCTATGGAAATTAAAAATAAACAAAGCGTCCTAACCATACCAAGACCCAAGACAGATTACAGGAATTTTCCTATGGTACCCCGTGTAATTTTTGGGAGGGGATGTTTTGATCAATTGGGGGATATCCTGCTACCCAAGAAAAAGAATTCCGATGCCCCATTTATTTTTTTGGTAGATGACGTTTTTGAGGGAAGCCAACTTGTAACAAGGATCCCATTGACCGATAACGACCTGATTATCTTTATTTCCGCAGGCGAAGAGCCCAAAACGGGACAGGTGGATTTTCTGGTAGAAAGGATACGGGGCGACTTTAACGAGCTTCCTTCCGGAATCATAGGTATTGGCGGCGGGACGCTGTTGGACCTGGCCAAGGCGGTGGCCATTATGCTGACCAACAACGGCCGATCCCATCAGTATCAGGGGTGGGACCTGGTGAAAAGACCATCTATATACCATGTAGGCATACCTACTATCAGTGGAACCGGGGCCGAAGTTTCCAGGACCACCGTTTTATTGGGACCCGAAAAGAAATTGGGGATCAATTCGGATTATACGACTTTTGATCAAGTGCTCCTGGATCCCGATCTAACCAAAGGGGTCCCGAAGGAACAATGGTTCTACACCGGGATGGACTGTTTTATACATTGTATAGAATCCTTGAACGGCACCTATCTAAATGCCTTTAGCCAGAGTTATGGGGAAAAGGCCCTGGATCTGTGCAAGGATGTCTATTTGGAGGAATTGGATGCATCCGAATCCCGGGATAAACTGATGATGGCTTCTTGGCACGGGGGAATGAGCATTGCCTATTCCCAAGTGGGGGTGGCCCACGCCATGAGTTACGGACTTTCCTATTTATTGGGTGTCCGGCATGGGATCGGGAACTGTCTGGTATTTCAGCACCTGGAGGAGTTTTACCCGGAGGGAGTGGCCCTCTTCAATAAAATGAGACAGAAACATAAGGTGGTCCTGCCGACGGGAATCTGTAGCGAACTGACCGACAATGATTTTGAGATCATGATAAACGTTGCCCTTGGCTTGGAACCGCTCTGGCAAAATGCACTGGGTAAGGAATGGAGAAAGCATATCACCCCAGAAAAATTGAAATCCATTTATCAAAAAATATAATAGCCTTATTTTATAAATTTGTCAGGATGCACGCACTGGCAAAATTTAAGCTCCAGAGCAGGAGCGGAGCCATATTGCGACGCAGGGTTTGGTATTCTCGTTGGAGGGGGCTTTCCCATCGATCAGGCCCCCTAGGTCTAATTTTCCATATAATCCAAAAAGTTTAATCAGGTTCAATAATAAATCTCTCCAAAATACCTTTTTCACAACGTATTTTATTAATTATACAACATTTGCTCCAAGTTTGCCGGCGTAGGATTCTCGAAATATTACATTTGATCTCAAGTTTTTCTATATACGTTTTTGGTATCCGATTATCTCAAATTAAGAGGAAGACTATATGAAATTATCATCAATTATCCACCTTTTCAAATTTAGCCGGAATGCAAAAAAATAATTTTCTATTTTTCATTATTGCCATTTTCTCATTTTCAATATCCTTGGCACAGGGCGATGTAACCGTTACTTCCCTTGCAGATGATAATAGCCCAGGTACATTACGCTGGGCAATGGATATGGCCAATTCCGATTCCGGTATTAACGAAATTATTTTTGATCCAAGTCTATCGGGTACGATTACCTTAACGTCCAATCTTCCGAACGTTATCAGTAATTTGGTAATTACCGGGCCGGGGGCCAGTGAAATTACTATTTCGGGCGATAATCAGTACCGTATGTTTGTTATCAATAATGGACCTATTTTGGATATTTCCGGACTTACCTTTACCAATAATGCAAATGATTATAGCAATGGTACCATTTTTGAGGTATCCGGATCAACGGTAAATGCCTCGGGAATAGTGGTTACTGGTATTAATAATAATACTGCATTTTGGTCTAAGAGGGACGGCTCTATCATTAATATTTCCAACTCCACTTTTACCGATAATTCAGCTAGTTTGTTTATGAGCGATTGGGGCTCAACACCTTCTATAACTTCCGATAATGAAAGTGATTATACCAATAGAATAACGGTAACGGGGTCTACCTTTTCTTCCAATAGTGGCGTTATTTTTTCCACTGAGCGGTATGTGAAGATCGACAATTGTATTTTCACGGAAAACACAAATCAGATCGGTAGTTTCCGGGGTGTAAACCGGTATCAGGTCTTAAACTCTACTTTTACGGACAATACAGGTTACTGGTTATTTTATTTTTCCAGTTGGATAGGAGGTACGCCTTCCTGGGGCGAAGGTACATTGGGAGCTAATAATACACTTTTTGATGGGAATGTCTTTACGGGAAATACGGGCACCGTTATTAACCCGGGAGGGATTCCCAAGTATGACAATAAGACCACCATTTCCAATAATACTTTTGTGAATAATGGAACTAACTGGACCGGGAACCCTATTGTGGTATCGGGGAATGTATTGAATAATTTTATTACCTCGGTTACCCATTCCGTAGATGATTCCACCGTATTGGTTACAATGAGTAGGCCTGTTTTTGGTACGGCTACGGGATCCGGCATTCTCGAAGCCAATGATTTTCAATTTTCATTAAGTGGGGGCAATGCAACTTTGGGGTCTACTTCACCTACTAGTATTAGTATAAGTGGAAATACATATACCCTGGGGATAGAAATTGTAGGTGATATTCATGGAATGGAGGAATTGACTATATCCCCTGCGGATGAAACCTCTATTTATGATGCTACGGCCAATAGGGCAAGTATTGCGCAAAAAAACAATACTATACTTTTAAACTTTTTGGATGACGACTCCGATGGGGTTGCCAATTATCAGGATATGTGTCCGGAAACTCCATTGGGGGATATAGTAGAAACCAATGGATGCACCGATATCACACCGCCCACAGTGCCTGCTGGTCTAGCAACCACTGCAAGACCTTATAGAATAAATTTAAATTGGGACAGTAATTCCGATGATACGGCCGGTTATAATCTATATGGTGGAACGGATGAAAATTCATTGACGTTGATTACCCAATTTTTTTATATAGGAATTAACACCTATGGCCATTCTGGCCTAAATATAGGTACCACTTATTATTATAGCTTGAGCGCATTTGATCATGCAGGTAATGAAAGTAATAGGAGTCCTGTGATTTCCAATAGTCCAACACTTCCATTTATCTGGGACGGTCCAAAAATTATTGTTGAAAAATTATCCAATACCGATTGGACACAAGCGGAAAATCAGGATTTTTTAACGGAGAATGTGATAATTACAAGAGGTAACAACCAAGGGCTGTTTAATATTGCCAATGAGCCCACTTATAACCATTACAGTTCCCCTACTGGTACGGAATGGGCACTAGGTACCACGGCCGATTTTGGAGCCCTTAATTTTTCAAGTTGGGTAAATACTATGGGATGGGATCCACGAGGTAGCGTTGGTCAGGACTATGTAGTTCATCTTATTTCGGATGATATTTATTTGGATGTAAAAATCCTTTCCTGGGCAGGCGGTAGTAGTGGTGGGGGATTTAGCTATGAAAGAAGCACGCCTAGCCCTGATGAGGATGGGGATAGAATAAAAGACGAACTGGATACCTGCCCGAATACGCCTGAAGGAGAGGTTGTGGATATCAACGGATGTTCCGATTCGCAAAAGGATGAAGATAATGACGGCGTAAACAATACATTGGACATTTGCCCGAACACTCCTATAGGGGATACGGTGGATGCCAATGGTTGCTCGGATACCCAAAAGGACAGTGATAATGATGGTGTCAACGATGCCCTTGATAATTGTGACGATACTCCAACAGACGAAACAGTGGATGCCAACGGTTGTTCCAACTCCCAAAAGGATAGTGATGGTGATGGCGTAAACGATGCCCTTGATACTTGTCCCAGCACCCCGGCAGGAGAGATAGTGGATGCCAACGGCTGTTCCGACTCCCAAAAGGATAGTG
>DATGQM010000174.1:0-4795 GCA_035304205.1 Arenibacter sp.
TTGCCATAATTATACTGTTTCTGCTTTTAATTCCTTCGCTTTTCCGTGATGATCCCCGGACAGGCCAATTGCTTTTTTTGCCCGCTTCATTCTCTTGTTGATATTTCCCTTTACGATATAATGGTCAATTGTAGGGGCAAACACGTTCATCAATAGAATAGCGAGGAAAACCCCTTCCGGATAGGCCGGATTGAACCCCCTTATCAATACCGATATCAGACCGATAAAAAATCCGTAGATCCATTTTCCCTTATTGGTCTGGGAACCGGTAACCGGGTCGGTCGCCATATAGACAATACCAAAGGCCAATCCGCCCACGATCAAATGCTCCCAGAACGGGAAGCTCATCAACCCATAAAACTTACTGTAGGATGCGATCCATCCGGCCTCGACGGCTCCGTTGAAGATCAGTCCCATCACCAATGCCCCTGCTACGGCGCTCACCATGATCCTCCAACTGGCGATCTTACTGAAGACAAGGAAAAGTCCGCCCAACAAAATAAGGAAGGTGGAGGTTTCCCCTACCGAACCGGGAATAAACCCAAAAAACATATCCGAAACGGAATGGGTCATTTCGGAGCCCCTTCCCTGTGCCAAAAATCCAAGAACGGTCTCTCCCGAAATAGCATCGGGACCTCCGGCCCTTTCGACGGCCCCATGTACCCATACCTTGTCACCGCTCATCCAGGTAGGATAGGCGAAGAATAAAAATGCCCTGATGGTAAGTGCCGGATTTAAAATATTCATCCCTGTACCACCAAAGACCTCCTTCCCGATGACCACTCCGAATACCACGGCAACGGCCAACATCCAATAGGGAGTATCTATTGGTATGATCAAGGGAACCAACATTCCCGTAACCAGGTACCCTTCCTCTACCTCATGCCCCTTTATCACCGCAAACAGGAATTCCACTCCGAGTCCGACCACATATGAAATAATCACCAGGGGCAAGACGGTCCAGGCCCCCAATATAAAGTTTTCCCAGGTTAGAAAATTCCCGAACAGGGAAGCTTGCCTGATTACGCCATTGGCCGCATCGATCGCTGCATAATGTTGGTAACCGGCATTAAAAATACCGAAAAACAACACGGGGACCAACGCCATTATTACGGTATTCATGGTACGTTTTAGGTCATCCGCCCCCCGCACATGCGCACCAGAATGGGTAGTTTCATTGGGAGAATATAAAAAAGTATGCAAGGCATTGAACGCCGGGGCCATTTTTTTGCCCTTATACTTTTCCTTTAGATTATGCAAATTGTTTTTTAAGCCCATCTTATCCTATTTCTTTATATAACAAATCCAATCCGTCCCTAATAATCTGTTGATGGGGCTGTTTGGAAACACAAATAAATTCGGTCAACGAAAAATCCTCCGGGGCGACCTCATAAAGCCCTAACTGCTCCATTTCGTCCAGATCCTTTACCAAACAGGCCTTAAGGAGCTGCAGGGGATAGATATCCATAGGGAAAACTTCCTCATAAAAACCGGTAAGTACAAAATTTCTATGTTCCCCGTTAGTATTGGTATCCAAATTATATTTTTTCTTCGGATTCATCCAAGAAAAGGTAAGGGCCCTAGATGTGGAAATCTTATTAAAGACCGGTTTGTTCCATCCGAACAATTCGTAATCGTCCCCTTCCGGAATGGCGGTCACGGTATTGTTATAAAAGCCCAAATGACCATCGGGCCGTGTTTTGGAACCCGTAAGGACATCGCCATTGATCACTCTAAAATTCTCTGTATTTACTCCGCTAGCGTATAAAAAGGTGGCTATTTCCGCTCCTATTTTTGTAGTGTAGTACTTGGGAGCCTTCACCGATGAGCCCGCCAATGCAATTACCCGCTCTGCATTAAATTTACCCGTAAGGAACAGCTCCCCAATAATCACCAGATCCTGTGGGGCTATGGTCCATACCACTTCTCCTTTATTGACAGGATCGATCTTATTGATCTGGGTGCCTACCAAACCTGCCGGATGCGGTCCGGAAACATGGTGTATTTCAATTCCCTCCATTCCCGAAAAAAGGGATCCACCGCCCTTGGCGATGGAAACATGGATTTTACCGGAGGTGAGTTTGCCCAATGCCGTAAAGGCGGCCTGGATCTCCCTCTCCTTCCCCTTTAGGGAATATTCCAGATCGGAGGACAAAGGGCCGGTGACATAGGCCGAGACAAAAATAGCCTTGGGAACTACTTCGGTATCGGCAATAATATCGTAGGGCCGTTGCTTTATAAAGGGCCAGCATCCCGATTTTAGGAGCAGGGCCTTTATATCCGTAGCAGAAGCGGACGCAGGTGATAAAGGCGTATGGGCCACGGAATCCTGCGTCTTGCCCGCCCTTATTTTCAGTGTTAATATTTTTCTTCGCGCCCCTCGCTCCACCTCTAACAGTTCACCGCTTACAGGCGAAACAAAAAGCATATCCTCTACATTCTTGTTGTAGAAAAGTGGCTCCCCTGCCTTTACCTCGGCACCTGGCTTTACTATCATTTTGGGCGTAATTCCGTGAAAATCCAGTAGATTAACGACATAAACATTACTTAATGCAGCTTTAGAAGTAGTCTTTTCCGCTTCCCCAATAAGATTAATGTTCAAGCCTTTCTTAATATGGATGTCTTTTGACATATTATAGTAGACCTTAAGTTATCAAAATTTCGAGCAAATTTAATACTTAATAAAAATCTTTCATAACAATTTCACTTAATATTTATTTAAGTTCTCCCTTGGATTTATCAGGATGGCATTTTGATTATCTTTACCTAAAAATTCATCGAATGCGGTTTAACATCCCTATAATCCTATTATTTTTCCTTAATTGCATTGCCTCTGCCCAAGTACAGCAGGAGATAGTTCCCCCGGAAAATTTAAAATCCATCGTATTTAAGGGGACAACCGACGATCAATTCCCCATAGTGGCCCTGGGAGATCCCATATACCTAGAATTCGACGATCTGTTGGCAACCGAACAGGACTATTATTATAAGATAGTGCACTGTAATTATGACTGGACCCCTTCTTCCCTTTTAAAATCGCAATACCTACAGGGAATGGACAATGAACGGATCACGGATTACAACAATAGCTATTCTACCTTACAATCCTATTCAAATTATAAGCTGAGCATTCCCAATGAAAACACCCGGTTAAAAGTGAGCGGGAACTATGTAATGGAAATCTACAACAGCTATAATGAGCTTCAATTCTCTAGAAGGTTCGTGGTATTCCAAAATAGGGTACAGGTAGGGGGCGTGGTAAAACGTTCCCGGGATTTTAATTATCTAAATGAAAAACAGGTGGTCCAGTTTTCGATCAACACCAGCAATTTCCCATTGGTAAACCCGAACAAGGAAGTCAAGATCGCTATTATACAAAACTACCAATGGCCTCTTGGCATCACCAATATAAGTCCACAATTTATCCTGGGCAACGAGTTGGTATATAAATATGATAAGGAGACCAGTTTTTTTGGGGGCAATGAATACTTCAACTTCGATACCAAGGATGTCAGGGTGCCCAATTCCTCCATTTCCCGCATAGCGCTAAAGGACGTGTACAACCATTATTTATTTGCCGATTATTTTAGGGATGACCGGCCCTATACCTACTATCCCGACATCAATGGGGATTTTGTAATAAGGACCTTACAGGGGGAGGACAACTCCCGGGAAGCGGAATATACCGACGTACATTTTAGCCTGCCCTATACCGAAAAGATCGGGCTGAACGACGTATACGTTTATGGGAAGTACAACAACTACGGCCTGAACGACGGTAATAAAATGATATACAACGAGGATACCGGAAACATGGAGGCCACTATCAGACTAAAACAAGGTTTCTATAATTATAAATATGTAATGGAGCGCAAGGATGGCAGTATGGATCTGAACGCGATTTCCGGAAACTTCCACTTCACCGAAAACAACTACCTGATCTTGGTATATTACCGAAATTTTGGCGAGTTGTACGATAGTATTATCGGCGTTGGGTCGGCAAATTCACGCGATATTACCGATTAAATTTCTAGGGGGCCGACCGTTGGCAAACATTAAAGACCGGGCCGTGCACTTCATACGCCGCTTTATCGATCTTATGGATATACATCTGAATTAAATACACTTATACCGATTAATTTATCTTTAATTTCCATGATCGAAAACTGTTCTTTATCTTGCTAATTATTAGCTTTTTAACAGCTTGGGATTTTGGCAAATAATATGGCATTTTTAAAGTATCTCGTTATCCCCGGCCAGAAATTTTTAACTATAGACCAAATTTAAGACAAAGTTAAAAATACGAATTTCCGGATCGAATATCGTATTTTTGATGCAGTCGATCGTTTGAGCAACAAACCTCCCCCAAGGAATATATTTATAATAGAATTAGGACTTTATGACTACACAGGTAACCAAAGGAATCAAAATATCGGTAAACACCAGTTTTGAAGGTACATTTTTTAAAAACTACAAGATGCATTTTGCTTTTGGATATACCATTACCATAGAGAACCAAAGCAAGGATGCCGTACAATTGACATCCCGTCATTGGCAAATTTATGACTCCCTGAACGAGATGGAAATATTGGACGGCGAAGGGGTCATCGGTAAAAAACCGGTATTGGAGCCAGGGGGATCACATACCTATAGTTCTGGTTGTCTTTTGGCTTCGACCATTGGCGCCATGAAGGGGCATTACAATATGGTAACCCTTGCCAATTCGGAAAAATTCAGGGTCTATATCCCTACCTTTAAATTCAGTGCCCCATTTGCGTTGAACTAAAATGCTATA
>DATGQM010000175.1:0-3215 GCA_035304205.1 Arenibacter sp.
AAAATAGATGAATTCATAAAAAATATGAATGTTGTCCAAACGTAATTATTCTTTTTTAAGGATCGGATCGATAAACATACGAACTTCTATAGGAATATTTAAACCCTCGAACTTCAAATTATAAACTTTATCATTTTTCCGAAATAAATATCTAAAAATAAAACAGTTTGTGACCTACTATAATCCATTAGCGCCGAATTTTTAGATTCGATGGTTCCACTAAACAACAGACCCGGACCCCGCTCAATAAATGGATTCTGGTCGTTGATATGTTGGTTTCGATTTCGCTCAACCAACAGACTTGAGCTATTGTCAATTACAATATAGGTCGTTGAGCGGGGCCGAAACGACCTTGAAAAACATGGATATGGAAGAGGAATTCTCTAATTAATCCCTTTATAGGAAAAAATTGGTCGGATTTAGCTTTACCTTTGGCCAAAAATATATGGATGGGTACTTTTGAGGACTTAAATCTATCAAAACAATTGCAGTACGGAATAGGGGATCTTGGTTTTAAGGCCCCGACCCCTATACAGTCCGAAAGTTTTTCGGTGATCATGTCCGGAAAGGATATGGTAGGAATCGCCCAAACGGGCACGGGCAAGACCCTCGCCTATATCCTGCCTATTTTACAGGGACTAAAGTTTTCCAAACAGATTGCCCCCCGGGTGCTTATTTTAGTCCCTACCCGGGAACTGGTATTGCAGGTGGTCGACAATCTAGAAGCTTTTTCCGAATATGTCAGCATACGGGTATGCGGAATTTATGGGGGAGCCAATATAAATACCCAACGGCAGGCCGTTGCCCAGGGCTGTGATATTTTAGTGGCGACTCCCGGTAGGTTGTACGATCTTACCTTGGACAGGACGGTGAAGTTACGGGACGTAAAAAAATTAGTGATCGACGAGGTAGATGTGATGCTGGACCTGGGTTTTCGTTTCCAGATCACCAATATTTTTGAACTGTTGCCGACCAAGCGACAGCACATTATGTTCTCGGCTACCATGACTGACGACGTATCCCGATTGATAAATGATTTTTTTATCGCTCCAGTCAGGGTATCCATCGCCATTAGCGGCACTCCTTTGTCCAACATAGCGCAGACGGCCTATGCCGTGGAGAATTATTATACCAAGGCGAACCTGCTTACCTATCTTCTAAAGGATAAGGCCACCTACGCAAAGGTGCTGATCTTTGTATCCAATAAAAGGGGAGCGGATAGATTGTTCGAGGCCATGAAGGAGGACTTTGGAACGGAAATTGCTGTTATCCATTCCAATAAGACACAGAATTATCGCATACGATCCATCAAACAATTTGACGAGGGAAAAAATAGGATCCTCATCTCCACGGATATCATGTCCAGAGGTTTGGATCTGGAAGAAATTACCCATGTGATCAATTTGGATACGCCCACTTTCCCGGAAAATTATATCCATAGGATCGGAAGAACGGGGCGGGCGACAAAAAAGGGAAATTCCATTTTGCTGTTCACCAAAAAGGAGGAAGAATACAAGGATGCCATAGAAGCCTTAATGGACTATGCCATTCCTCAATTGGCCTTTCCGCCCGAAGTAGAAATATCGGAGGAATTGGCCCCGGAGGAGCGACCCGTGATGATGGAGACGAACAACCCCATTTTACGGTCGTCCGATGCCGGTGGAAGTGCATTTCACGAGAAATCGGAAAAGAATAAAAAAGTAAATCAGGGCGGTTCCTACAAAAGGACCATTGCAAAAAAATATAAAAAACCGATCACTAGGGGCGACCGGAACCTATCCAAAAAGAAGAAAGGTAAATAGTAAAATACTGGAATATAATATATTACACATACCAATCAATACTCATCGTTTAAATGGACGTCAATAACAATCCCTTGCACGGCAAAACCCTCGCCCATATATTGGAAGCCCTGGTGGACCAGTATGGCTGGGAGGAAATGGGGGCAAGGATAAATATCCGATGTTTTAACCA
Source organism: Arenibacter sp. (assembly GCA_035304205.1). Lineage (GTDB taxonomy): Bacteria > Bacteroidota > Bacteroidia > Flavobacteriales > Flavobacteriaceae > Arenibacter. The sequence goes on from DATGQM010000175.1 coordinate 1,975, forward strand.
TGATCCCTCCATTAAATCGAGCCTTACGTTTCTAAGGCGTACCCCTTGGGCAAGGGAAAAAGTGGAGCAACTATATATAAAATCCCTAAAAAAAGGTACGAATCGGAAAGGTTGATTCTTTTTGGCGCCGTTTAAGGTAAGAATTGCTTTCATATACCATTTTTTATTTTTTTGCGTTTTAATTAAACCTATATTTAATTCCATAGGGGAATTAATATCAAATTTCCATAATCCATATCGAATTGAAAAATGGGTTTAAATAAACACAGGACATACATATGAAATCATTTAGCGTAACGGAAATCAATGACCTATTAAAGGGCGAGCTCCTGGGTGACTACAACAAACGGATAACGGGAGCGGAACAGATGGATAGGGCCAAAGATCAGCAGATCACTTTTATTTCCAGCGCCAAGTATGCCCGACTTTGGGATTCCTCGAATGCCAGCGCAGCCATAGTATGTCAAAAACTATCCATTTCCCCCGGGTCGGACCGGGCCTTTATAAAGGTGGCCAACCCCGATCTGGCCATGGCCCAATTATTGGAGGCCTTTGCCCCGGGGCACCCCGTCGTGGAACAGGAGGTCCATCCAATGGCCTGCGTGCACGAATCGGCGGTATTGGGGGAGGGATGTAAGATCGGACCCGGCTGTTATGTGGGCAAAAATGTTATCTTGGGCGATGGGGTGATCCTGTATCCCAATGTTACGGTATTCGATGAAACCACCATTGGGAACCATACAATAGTCTGGTCCGGGACGGTGATCCGGGAACGCACCCAGATCGGTAGCCATTGCATTTTTCATAATAATGTAAGTATCGGTGCCGATGGTTTTGGGTACCGCCCCAGCGATGATGGGAGGGGCCTGGTTAAAATACCCCAGATCGGGAACGTGATCATAGGCAATTATGTGGAAATAGGTGCCAATTCCTGTGTGGACAGGGGCAAGTTTAGCTCCACAATAATAGGGGACGGGTGTAAAATAGATAACTTGGTGCAAATAGCCCATAACTGTATCTCGGGCCGATGCTGCATTATGGCCGGACACAGTGGCCTTGTCGGTTCTGTTACCCTTGGTGATGGAGTGATCATTGGCGGGAGCGCTTCCATTAAAGATCATACCACTATTAATTCGGGGGCCATTGTAGGTGCAGGATCTGGGGTCATGTGCGATGTGCTGACTGGAAAAACGGTTTTGGGATATCCGGCCACGGACGCAAGGGATATGTTAAAACAATGG
>DATGQM010000176.1:0-3448 GCA_035304205.1 Arenibacter sp.
GGGGAGATAACATCGGTGTCCATGAAAAATGGAAAAGAAATAAAGGGCAAGATCTTTATTTCCAACATAGAACCCAAGCTAACCCTAAAAATGGTAGGGGAGGAAAACTTTAGAAAATCCTATACCAATAGGATCAATAAGATTGAAAGTATTATTGCCGCCTTTAGTATCTATGTAGTCCTTAAACCGGAATCCTTTACATATCACAATAGAAATTATTATCATTTTAAGGATGAAAATAAGGTTTGGAACGCCCAAAACTATACCGAACAAAGCTGGCCGGAAGGCTATATGGTATCTATGGGGGTGAAAAAAAACGGGGGCGAATGGGGGGATAGTCTGATCGCCATGACCTATATGCACTTTGAAGAAGTCGCATTTTGGCAGGATACCTTCAACACAGTAGCCCAAAAAAACGATCGGGGACAGACCTACGAGGAATTTAAGACGTATAAGACCGAAGTATTTATTACGGAATTGGAAAAAAAATTCCCGGACCTAAGAAATTGCATCCAGGCCGTATATGCCTCTACTCCCCTGTCCTATAGGGATTATATAGGTTCACATAACGGATCCATGTACGGTTATGTCAAAGACGTCAATAAACCCCTCCACTCCTTTGTATCCCCGCGGACCAAGATCAACAATCTTTTTTTTACGGGCCAAAGCCTAAATATGCACGGGATTTTGGGTGTAACCATAGGGGCCATAATTACCTGTTCGGAACTGTTGGGCAAGGATTACCTGCTAGAACGGGTCTTGGAGGTAAATAAAGCCCAAAAAGTTTAATCGGTTCGATATGGGAAAAATAAGGACAACACCTATTGAAAGGATCGGCAGTATCAGCAAGGAAGACTTTATCAAAAATTATTACATCCCTCAACGCCCGGTTCTGATAGAGAACCTCACCGAGGATTGGGGCGCCCGCAAAAAGTGGGACCTGGATTACATACAGGCCATGGCCAAGGATCAAATGGTCCCCCTGTACAATAACGAGCCTACCAAGGGCAAACAGAATTCGGCCGCCCCGGTCATGCAAATGAAATTATACGATTATCTCGAATTGTTGAAAAATGAACCAACGGACCTGCGTATTTTTTTCTACAATATCCTGGACAAGATGCCCCGATTGCTGGACGATATCAAATACCCCGACATCGGCCTGAAATTTTTTAAACGTTTGCCCGTCATGTTCTTTGGCGGTAGCGGTTCCAAGGTCCTGCCCCATTACGACATGGACCTGTCGGACCTGCTCCATTTTCATTTTCACGGACGCAAAAGTGTTCTATTATTTCCCCCCGAGCAGACCAAATACCTGTACAAGGTTCCTTTTTCCGTCCATAATCTGGAGTCGATAAATATGGATGAGCCGGATTTCGACACCTATCCGGCCTTAAAACATGCGGAAGGACAATATATAGAAATGAAACATGGGGACGCCCTATATATGCCCAGCGGATATTGGCATTACATTAAATACCTGAACGGGGGATTCTCCATAACCCTAAGGGCATTCCCCAAGAAACCCCTGATATTGGCCAAAATGCTACGGAACATATTTTGTATGCGCCCCTTCGAAAATAGTATGCGCAGGCTATGGGGCCAACAATGGGTTTCCTATAAAGAGACCAAAATGCTCCATAATACCAATAGGAGATTTGGCAAACAATACCTTTAAATGAGCAAGATGCCCAGGATATTAAGGATCGTTCTTCCTATAGCCTTTCTCAGTCTATTGGGATCTTGCGGAATTTCCAAATCGCTACGGGATAGGCCGGATATCGGGGGCTATAATTCCCAGATCCCGATGCGGATCCAAACTTCGGATTCCTCCTTTGTTCTCGGCCATAATTCCCTGACAAAAAACCAACAGGGACAATGGGAACTATATGTGTCGGGCGATCCCTTGGAACGGGGCCTTGTCACCGGTGCCCTTACCCAAGAGCTATTTCAGTACCAAGAATCCATTTTTTTATCCAAGGTAGAACAGTTGGTCCCTTCCAAATTTAAAAGATCCCTGCTTAGAAAATTCTTGGCCTGGTACAATCGGAAAATGCACCTCAACATTCCGGAAGAGTACAAGGCGGAGATATATGGACTTTCCCGTTTTTCCTCGGATACCTATAATGATATTGCCGAACCGTATTTAAGGGCATTATACCTACATGGCGCACACGACATAGGGCATGCCCTACAGGACCTGGCATTGGTAGGCTGTTCCTCCTTTGCCGTTTGGGGAGACAGGACGGCGGATGGAAGCCTGATAATCGGTCGGAATTTCGACTTCTATGTGGGGGACGACTTTGCCAAGAACAAAATTATATCCTTTGTGGACCCCACAGAGGGCCATAAATTTATGTCGGTCACCTGGGGCGGTATGATCGGAGTGGTATCGGGAATGAACGAACACGGATTAACGGTAACCATAAATGCCGGGAAATCCAAAATTCCATTAGTGGCCAAAACACCTATAAGTATCGTGACAAGGGAAATTTTACAATATGCCAGTACCTTGGAGGAAGCTATAGCGATTGCCAAGAAACGGGAGGTATTTGTTTCGGAATCCATCATGGTCGGGAGCGCCAAGGATCAAAAGGCTATAATAATCGAGGTTTCCCCCCATAATCTTGGGATATACGACGTTCCCAATTCCACCCAATTGATCTGCTCCAACCACTTTCAGAGTGCGGCCTACGAAAATGATAAAAACAACTTAAAACACCAATTGGAGAGTCACTCCCAATATCGTTATGAACGCATGGAAGAACTTTTGGAAACCCCGGATAAAATAACCCCGAAAATTGCCGTGGACCTGTTAAGGGATAAGGAAGGTCTTGGCGACACCAATATTGGTTACGGCAATGAGAAAGCCCTGAACCAGTTATTGGCGCATCATGGGATCGTCTTTAAACCGGAGCAGCGCTTGGTGTGGGTCTCTTCCAATCCTTATCAATTGGGAGAATTTGTAACCTACGACCTAAAAAAAATATTTAGCGACAGTACCCGTTCCAGTCCCAAAAAATGGCTTTCAAGTCCGGCTAAAAACATCGAAAAAGATAGTTTTTTATATACACGGGCGTATCGAGACTATGAAAAGTACCGTATAATGGGGGACGAAATAAAACAGGCCGTAATGCGGGACAAACCTTTATCCGTAGCCTTTATCGAAGAATTTAAGGCCCTTAATCCCGAATTTTGGGAGACCCATTATTGGATCGGACGGTATTATTACGACAAAAAGTATTATCTAGCGGCCTATAATGCCTTTTCCGAGGCAAGCAAAAAGGAAATTACCACCGTTCCCCAACAAGTCCGGGTACAGGGGTATATCAAAAAATTAAAACGTAAATTAAAATAATGATCCCCGAAATAGAAAAAGCCTCGGCACAGGACATACAACGGTTACAGGAACAACGGCTAAGGGAAATTGTAGGGTATGTACAGGAGC
>DATGQM010000177.1:0-6130 GCA_035304205.1 Arenibacter sp.
TGAAAAGGAAAAGGAGGATAAGACCGATCCCTTTGATCCCTGTGATCTTATTTTGGCGCACCAAAACTGCTCCCCTTCGTCGGACTGGAAGAAGTCCGATTGCGATGGGGACGGAGTAACTAATGAAAAGGAAAAGGAGGATAAGACCGATCCTTTTGATCCCTGCGATCTTATTTTGGCGCACCAAAACTGCTCCCCTTCGTCGGACTGGAAGAAGTCCGATTGCGATGGTGACGGGGTAACCAATGAAAAGGAAAAGGAGGATAAGACCGATCCTTTTGATCCCTGTGATCTTATTTTGGCACACCAAAATTGCTCTCCTTCGTTGGAATGGAAGAAGTCCGATTGCGATGGTGATGGGGTGCCTAACGGAAAAGAGAAAGACGATAAGACGGATCCCTTGGATCCCTGTAGCTATAACCCTGCAAGCATTACTTTGCCGCAGACCGGTGCCTACCTGACCGCCGATTGCGACGGTGACGGGGTGCCAAACGAAACGGAGGGGGAAGATGGTACGGATCCCCTAGATCCCTGCGAATTTGTGCTGGCCCACCAGACCGTGCCCACTACGGTCGATTGGAACGAGCTGGACTGTGACGGGGACGGGGTGCCCAACGATAAGGAAAAAGAGGACGGGACCGATCCCTTGGATCCCTGTAGCTATAACCCTGAAAGTGTTACTTTGCCCCCTTCCGCGGAATGGGAAAGTTTGGACTGTGACAACGACGGGAACCCTAATGTAACCGACCCCGACCCCTTGGTAGCTACTGCCAGGGACGATTTTGGATCCACTCCGGCAATGACGGAAGTCGTAATCGATATTTTGACCAACGATGATTATTTGCCCAATAATGATCCCACTAATTTAGGTGTTACGAGCTTGGCCATAATTGGCGGAACGGCCATAGGAAGCGTTTCTATGGATGCGGATACGGGCTTGCTTACTTATATCCCGATCGCATCGGAATCCAATTCCAGCGTCACCCTTGTTTATCAAGTATGTAATACGAGTCCTGATCCCAGTGTTTGCGCCTCGGCGACGGTCACTATTGAGATAGGGGCCAATACGCTCGATGCCATGGACGATGACTTTAGCGGGACTACGGATGGCGGGACTATTCCCGGCAGTAATGTAATGTCCAACGATACCCTGAACGGGGTCCCAGTAGGTCCGGGCGATGTAGTATTGACCTCCGTACCAACGGACGAGCTGACGATCAATGAAGATGGCAGTATTACCATAACCCCCGGTACTCCCGAGGGCACCTATACTATGGAATATACGATCTGTGAGGTGACCGATCCGGCCAATTGCGATTCGGCCACGGTAACGGTAACGGTAGGCCCGGGATCGGGTACCGGCGGCAATACCTTGGATGCTGTGGACGATGATTTTAGCGGGACTACGGATGGCGGGACTATTCCCGGCAGCAACGTGCTCTCCAACGATACCCTGAACGGGGTCCCGGTAGGTCCGGACGATGTAGTGTTGACCTCCGTGCCAACGGACGAGCTGACGATCAACGAAGATGGCGGTATTACCATAACCCCCGGTACTCCCGAGGGCACCTATACTATTGAATATACGATCTGTGAGGTCGCCGATCCCGCCAATTGCGATTCCGCTACGGTCTCTGTCGTTGTGGAAGAGGGGGACGGAGAGGAAAAAATTGAAGTAAATCAATTGGTAACTCCCAATGGAGATGGTAAAAACGATTTCCTTTTCATAAGGGGAGTTGAAAATGCCAAGAATAATACCTTGCAGATATTTAACCGATGGGGAGTAGCCGTTTATAAGGGCAATGGATATAATAATCAGAATAATATTTTCGATGGCAGGTCTAAAGGCAGATCAACCGTAGCGGGAAGCGACTACTTGCCAGCTGGTGTCTATTATTATATTTTCCAATATGAAAATAAGCAACGCAATATTACCGACAGCGGTTATATTTATGTGAGTAAATAATATATTTTTATACTAGATGATCTACAAAAAGAGTCTCTTCGTTACCGTTTTAATGCTGGTCACCATCGTTGGTGGTCTGCATGCCCAACAAGATGCCCAATATACCCAGTACATGTACAATACCATGAGCGTAAACCCCGCCTATGCAGGGTCGCGGGGACAATTGAGCATTGCGGCCCTTTATCGTTCCCAATGGGTAGGACTCGAAGGAGCCCCTAAAACTCAAACCTTGAACCTGCATTCCCCCATAAGGAATAGCAGATTGGGATATGGGATTTCCATTGTAAACGATAATATCGGGAACGGGGTGGTGCAGGAAACGCAGTTCGATGCGGTACTGTCCTATACCATAGATGTATCCTTGGAGGGGAAGTTGTCCTTCGGCCTAAAGGCGGGAGGGCATTTGTTGAACCTGGATTTTGCCGGACTCAGGAATTTTGACTCGGAAATTGTACAGGGGGATAATATCGACAAAAAATTCTCTCCCAATTTTGGCGTGGGGGTGTATTATCATACCAATAAATTCTATGCCGGGCTTTCGGCACCCAACCTGATCGAGACCCAGCATTTTGATAATTCCCAACGGGATGCCAATTCGGTAGAATTCCTGTCCACGGAAAGAATGAATTTTTATTTGATTACGGGTTATGTCCTAGATCTGAACAACAATTTTAAATTTAAGCCCGCTTTATTGACCAAAGTGGTAGGGGGTGCACCCTTGCAGTTGGATGTATCGGCAACCTTTCTTTTTAACGATGTATTCAGTTTTGGGGCCGCATATAGATGGGATGCCGCATTGAGCGGTTTAATAGGCTTTCAGGTCAATGATCAGCTTATGGTGGGTCTAGCGTATGATAGGGAGACCTCGGAATTGGGAGGAACTCAATTTAATGATGGATCTTTTGAAGTATTTATAAGATTTGAATTGATGAGATCATTCCGTAGAATGGTATCCCCCCGCTTTTTCTAAAAAAGATAGAATGATAAAAAAATTATTTATCCTTACCTTATTTTTCTTTTCCCTTGGTCTGGTCTCCAGTGCGCAGCATAGATTATTGAATAAGGCAAATGAGAAATATGGGGACTATTCCTTCAGTCCGGCCATCGATATTTACAAGCGTGTATTGGATAAAGGTTACACTTCGGCGGATCTGTTGATGAAACTTGGAAATTCCTATTATTTTAATGCCGATTATAAGGGGGCATCGGAAATATACGGTAGGCTAATAGAGGAATATCCGGAAGAAATGGGACCCGACTATTATTTCCGGTATGCGCAAACATTACGGACCTTGGGAGAGTATGAAAGTTCTAAAGCGGTTATGGCCAAGTTCTCACGGATGACGGCAAAGGATGATGTACCGACGGGACATAAAACGGAGGCAGATCATATGGCGGAAATCGCCAAAAATTCCGGACGCTACCAATTGGGCGAATTTAAGTACAATTCCAGATATTCGGATTTTGCACCTACCTTTTATGGGGATGGACTAATATTCGCCTCGGACCGGGATACGGGAAATTTGGCGCGAAATAGGCATACATGGAACGCCAAGGACTTCTTGGACCTGTACAAGGTAAATGTGGATAGTAGTTCCCTAAACAAAGTGGTAAAAATTGGAAAGGAGATCAACACCCGCCTGCACGAATCCTCTTCTGCCATTACCAAGGATGGTAATTCGGTCTATTTTACGAGGAACAATTATTTTGATGGAAAAACGCAAAAGGACAGGGACGGTATAGTACGCCTAAAACTTTACAGGGCGATCCGGATAGAGGGGATATGGGCCCAGATAGAGGAGCTTCCTTTTAATAGCGATTCCTATTCGGTTGCCCACCCCGCCTTAGGTCCAGATGAAAAAATACTGTATTTTGCATCGGATATGCCGGGGACTCACGGGGCATCGGATATCTTTAAGGTCGCTATAAATTCGGACGGCACCTACGGGACACCCGAAAATTTAGGAAGCAATATCAATACAGGGGCCAGGGAGAGCTTCCCCTTCGTGAGCAGTGATAATATATTGTATTTTTCTTCGGATGGACACCCCGGTCTGGGTGGATTGGATGTTTTTGCGACCAAGATCTCCAATAATCAGTTTATCGGTCCGGTTTTGAACGTAGGGGAACCGGTGAACGGTATGATGGATGATTTCACCTTTATTTTGGACGAGGAGACCAAGAAGGGGTACTTTGCTTCCAATAGGGAAGGGGGCATGGGGTATGACGATATCTATAGCTTTGTAGAGACCATGCCCTTGGAGTTTGATTGCCTTAGACCCATTACCGGTACCGTAAGGGATAGAATATCCAATGAAGTACTGGTAGGCGCTACTGTCAAGGTAATTAATGAGGACAATGAGGAGCTGTCCTCGGTGATTACCGATCATAACGGGAATTACAGTATAATGGTCGATTGCAGTAAAGGTAATTTTGTTAGGGCTTCCATGAACGGATATGTGCCCTCCGAAGAATATTTGAATGTATCCGATGGTAAGCCCAGAATAATGGATTTCTATTTGGAAAGGGACATAATTACAGCAGGTCATGGGGACGATCTGACCAAATTGTTACAGCTCACTACGATTTATTTCGATTTTGATAAATACCAGGTCCGGCCCGATGCCGAAATAGAGATACAAAAGGTAATTGCCGCTATGGAGAAATATCCGAGCCTACGGATAAAGGTCACTTCCCACACCGATAGCCAAGGCAATGATGCCTACAATCTATGGTTATCACAAAAAAGGGCAGAATCTACATCTGCATATATGGCATCCAAAGGTATTGCTAGGGATAGGCTGCAAAGTGAAGGTTTTGGGGAGACCCGTTTGGTGAATAATTGTGGTAATGGGGTAAAATGTTCCAAGGAGGAACACCAATTGAACCGTAGGTCGGAGTTCCTGATCTTGGAATGATATAATGTAACAATTGGTTAATGTAACAATGTAGCAATTTGTTAATTTGTCGATTTGAAGATTTGAAAATGGGATTGAATAATGTAACAATTGGTTAATGTACCAATGTAACAATTTGAAGATCGATCGATTTGGAAATAGTCTACCTATATAACAGGATAACTACATAACTCCATAACTTTCATAATAATGTAAGAAGAGCGGCCATTAAGGCTGCTTTTTTTATTAATGGCCATTCCAGCAAGCGTATTTACTTTGTGCACACCCTAATATTATTGGGATTGGTAAATGTTTTGGGAGGCTACACAACATTTATTGGGAGACTCTTTCCCAATCTTCTATTTTTATTAAGAATTTTAGTTTGTCTTCATTTGGCCCTTAAGAAATTTTTTATTTCCAATTCCAATTAGGATGATAAACCACATATTGAATATTTTTCCCAATGGGACATAATTAATGGCAAGTATGAAAGTTTTAAATATAGTTATATTTTTTTTGTTGACATTTTTTTATGCTTCGTTCCTGTCCGGGCAAAATACCTATCGAGACAATTTTAGTTCTTCTTCATACTCAAGGAATGATGGAAATTCAAATTTTTCATCAAATTGGATTGAAAGTGGGGATAATAACTCGGCTTACAACGGTTATATTAGGATTACAGGCGAGAGATTAAGGTTTAATTATTTATGGACTGAAAATATAAGAAGGTCTGTAGATTTATCCGATGCTTCATCTGCAACTTTATCTTTTAATTGGGAAACTGACGATCTTGATAATAACAAGGTACTGGCGGTTCAAATTTCTACCAATGGCACTTCTTTCACAACTTTAAATACTTTTGGGGGAACCAATTCGGGAAATTATAGTATTGATATCTCATCCTACATTTCTTCTTCTACAACGATCAGATTTTTATCAAATAATGAAGATTGGAAGAGTGATGAATACGCTTATATTGATAACTTTGAAATAGCAACATTATCACCCGGCTGCCCCAATGTGCTGGATTACGAATTTTATGATCTTGTGCCGGGAAATACTGTTGATAATATCCCCACTACAGGGGCCTTGGGACGGGGCCAAATAGGGAATTTTAATGTGGGTGCCCTACAAAATACGGTCGATCCTGGGGATGCAGATTCTTTTTCCATACGGTATACCGGCTATATACAGATCGCAACTGCCGGTAGCTATACTTTTTATACAACATCCGATGATGGATCAAAACTCTATATCGATGGGGAAG
>DATGQM010000178.1:0-8671 GCA_035304205.1 Arenibacter sp.
ACCAAAACCTTTGTAGAGTACCAAATGGCCGACATTGGCCCCAAATTTGTTCAATAGGTTCTGTGCCCGTTCATTTCTATTGGTAAATTCCGTAAGCAGGCTTTGATCTGCTTCCCAGGTGAAATAAAAGGAGACAAAGGAGAAAAATAGGGCAACGCCAAGCAGCATCAGCAAGCTTCCCAGAATAATCTTATTCTGTTTTGATAATTTTAAAGTAAAGCCTTTTTTAACGGGACCCGACTTTGGTTTTTTCACCTTTTTTGCCATTCGATCTTTTATTCTGGGGCTAAATTACAATTTTACTAAAGAACCTTACACGAACTTTTTAGTTTGCCAAAGCTTAATAGGATAAGCTCCTATTCATAGCATTGCATAGCCGGGCACGGTCCATATTGGCCATATTTAGCGTATGAAGTATCCTGATCAGCGGTATCAAACCATTTTTGGAACATAAATAATTAGACCTACGATGCAGGCGGCAATGGAAACCAACATTACCGCACCAGCCGAGACATCCTTGATAAATCCAATTTTGGGATCATGATCGGGTTGCACAAAATCGGCCAATTTCTCTATTGCCGTATTTGCCCCTTCTATTCCTAGAACAAGGGCAATGGCCAAGATCTGAATGGTCCATTCCGTACTGGAGATCCCAAAAAAAAATCCGGCCGCCGTCATGATCGTGCCGATAAAAACCTGAACTTTGATGCTGGCCTCGGTCCGTATCAATAAAAGGGCTCCCCTGAACGCAAATCCGACACTTCGGATACGATTGATCAGAAAACTTTTTTTAAGCATCCATTAATGATTGTAGGGCAGCCTTATAGTTGGGCTCATTGGCCGTTTCCTGTACTTGTTCCGTATATATTACCTTCCCATTTTCGTTCACTACCACGACGGACCGGGACAATAGGGGGGCAAGGGGGCCATCCGTAAAGGTCAGGTTATAGGCCTTTCCAAAGTTGCCATCCTTAAAATCGGACAACATTTCTACGTTCTCAATACCTTCGGCACCGCAAAAACGGCCTTGGGCAAAGGGCAGGTCCTTGGAAATGCACAATACCGTAGTATTGTCCAATTCTGCGGCCTCTTTGTTAAATTCCCTAACGGACTGTGCGCAGGTACCGGTATCTATACTGGGGAAAATATTCATCACTATATTTTTGCCCCTGTAATCGGACAAACTTGCCGAGGAAAGATCTCCTTTTGTCATTGAAAATTCAGGCGCATCGCTTCCAACAGCTGGAAGTGTTCCTATAGTATTTATGGGGTTTCCCTTTAATGTTACAATAGCCATAATGATATTTTTTAATTTGCCGTGAAATTAAAAAATATATGGCGGATAAGTAAGTATATCGGTAAAAAAGTTCGTACCGGACAGTCTAATGGGAATTCGGTAGGTCTTAAAGCAGATCCGTCCGCAATCGTTCAAGAAACGAATACGGACGAACCCTTATTTTATATTTTGGCGAACTGAAGCAACCTCTATGGCTCGATCAGGGCGAAACCCTACTTGTCTATAGAGCCCAACACCCGCTGCATAAACTCGTTCAGGGCATCTTTTTGGGTGTTCCCCGCCTTAATGGACTTGTTCACCTCTAGGGCGCCATACAGATTGGAGAGCAGTTCACCGATTACATCCAACTCCTCTTCCTTTAGGGAAGGAACTTCCGTTATGGATTCCAAGGTCTCTATGGTTTCCAATACAAAATCCTCATCATTTTCGGCAATGAATTGGGTGAGCTGTTTAATTACTGGTAATTTCACTGATCAAATTTTTTAGGATATCGTGCTTATTGGTCTGCACCTGATTCTTTAATTCCCCATTATTGAATATGGCGAAAGTGGGCAGGTTGTCCACATTGGCCAATTTTCGGGATTCCGGAAATTTTTCGGCATCCGCAAGAACAAAGGTAATACTATCGTTTTCGGTAGCCTCTTTTTTGAATTTAGGCTTCATGATCCTGCAATTCCCGCACCACGTGGCCGAATATTGAACGACTACTTTTTTATTTTGACCGATAATCTCTTTTAGATTATCATTTTCCAATTCTAATATCATTCCTTAAATTTTAAATTCGTATTTAATCAAGAAGAGCCTGTAGCAAGTTTTAAAAGTAGGGAGCGACCCGAAATTTACCGGGAACCGGAAAAGGGATCGCTCCATGCTATTCCTAACCAATAAGGGCTTTCACTTTTAAGCTACTTTCCCTTATTTTTTTTAGTTGGCAAGTGCGGATAGGTACTCGGCAACCCCTTTTCTGTCCGCTTTCATAGCTTCCTTACCTTCTTCCCAGTTGGCGGGACATACTTCCCCTTTTTCCTGAACATGGGTATAGGCATCTATTAAACGCAAATATTCGTTTACGTTCCTCCCTAAGGGCATATGGTTTATTCCTTCGTGGAAAACGGTACCTTCCTCGTCCAATAGGTATGTGGCACGATAGGTTACATTATCGCCCTCTACCATGACCAGACCGGTATCTTCATTGTACTGCTCGTTGGTTATGTCCAGAATGCCCAGGGTTGATGCCAGATTCCTGTTGCTGTCCGCAAGTAAGGAATAGGTTACCCCTTCGATCCCCCCATTATCCTTGGAAGTGCTCAACCAGGCGAAATGAACCTCGGCCGTGTCACAGGATGCACCGATAACAATGGTATTCCTACTTTCAAACTCGCCAAGGGCCGCCTGAAAAGCATGTAGTTCCGTGGGGCATACAAAGGTGAAATCCTTTGGGTACCAAAACAAGATTACCTTTTTATTGTTTTTTTGAGCTTCCTCCAAAACGTTCAGTTTAAAGGTATCGCCCAGTTCGTTCATGGCATTGACGCTAAGATTTGGAAATTTTTTCCCTACTAAAGTCATAATTATTTAAATTTTATTATTGATTTCAGCTGCAAAATTACAGCTTAAATGAAGGGGGAAAATGAATTTGGATTAAAAAAATTTATAGGATTATAGGTATAATAGATAGTTGATCGTCCCTGTACGGAACCCCATAAATTAAACGGTTGCATGATAGTATTTTATATGGCGGGATGCCTCCAAAAATAAATGGATGTTTCCTTGATGGAGGAATCAGGGTTTGGTGTTTATTTTTCCTTTATGCAATTATTTTTGTCTATTTATGGAGGGCGTTGCCAACTGTTTTATTTTTATGTTCATGGCGGCAAAGAACAGGGTCATAAATGGACTCAACCAATTAAATATAGCATATATAAAATACTCCCCGACCCCAACGCCCAATACCCCGGAATGATACGCACCACAGGTATTCCATGGGACAAGGACCGAGGTTACGGTCCCGGAGTCCTCTAAGGTCCTACTGAGATTTTCGGGGGCAAGGCCCTTATCCTTATATGCTTTTGAAAACATTTTTCCAGGTACTACAATCGCCAGATACTGGTCGGATGCCGTAACGTTGAGGGCCAAACAACTGGCTACGGTACTGGCAAAGAGACCGAAGGTAGATTTTGCCATGCCCAATAAGGCACTACTTATCCGGGAAAGGGCCCCTATGCCGTCCATGATCCCACCAAAGACCATAGCGCAAATTATTAACCATATAGTCCCCAACATTCCTGCCATCCCCTTGGAAGAGAAGAGATCGCTAAGGGCCTGACTTTCGGTAGCGATATTTATCTGGACGGTAATGGCGTTCATAACTCCCTTATAGGCCGATTCGAAGGTCAGTTCCCCGGCCCCCGTAAGGCCCATAACTATTTCGGGTTGAAAAATCAGGGCGAATATTCCGCCCAAAAGTGTCCCGATCAACAAGGCCAATAGGGGCGGTGCTTTTTTTAATATCAGGAAGATGACGATTAACGGGACCAAAAATAACCATCCACTGATATGGAAGGTATCGCCTATTACATTCATTATTCCCGTTGTATCCGCTGTTCCGTTTGTGTCTATGGTAAAACCCAGTATTACAAAGACTAGAAGTGTTATGATCAATGTTGGGGTAGTGGTAAGGGTCATGTATTTTATGTGGTCGAACAGCTCGGCCCCTGCCATGGCGGGCGCCAAATTGGTGGTGTCGCTCAAAGGGGACATTTTATCCCCAAAATAAGCGCCCGATAAGATGGCTCCAGCGGTCATTCCCAATGGAATACCGAGGGTACTTCCAATTCCTATGAGGGCGATACCGACCGTTGCGGAAGTGGTCCAGGAACTGCCCGTTGCCAAGCTGATCACGGAACAGATAATAACGCAGGCCGCTAAAAATATAGTGGGGTTTAAGACCTGTAGCCCGTAATATATCATGGCGGGGATGACCCCGCTGATCAACCAGGTTCCGGTAAGTGCGCCCACCATTAATAAAATCAGCAGGGCACCCGAGGTCGACTTTATATTTTCTGCGACCTCGGATAGCATTTTGTTATAGGAAACCTTGTTCAACACCCCTATGATAGCGGCTACCGCCCCCCCCATGAGCAGTATAAATTGATTGGAACCATTTAGGGAATCGTCCCCGAAAATAAAAACGTTATAGGCCAACATGCCTACCAATACGACTACCGGCAATAGCGCCTCCCAAATATTCAGTTCCTTGTTATTTACAATAGGTTCATTTTCAGGTACTAGGGGATCGGTGCTAAGGTCTTGCATGTAAGATTGCTTTGTTGCTCGGTAATATTACGATTTTGCCCCCTGTTCTGCAAACCCAAATTTTGTAGAGTTAATTTCCGAATGCCTGTTTGTTGTCCAACGATAAAACATTCGTATTTTTGTAGGAACAGTGTTAAAATTAATCTTTTCAATACATTAACAATATGACCCAATACGATGTAGCCATTATAGGCTCAGGTCCCGGCGGATATGTCGCAGCTATCAGGTGTGCCCAATTAGGAATGAAGACCGCAATTATAGAAAAATACCCCACCCTTGGCGGAACCTGTCTCAACGTAGGCTGTATCCCTTCCAAGGCCCTTTTGGATTCTTCCCATCATTATGAGGATGCCATAAAACATTTTGAAACCCATGGCATTGAAATCTCCGGAGACATTAAAGTAAACCTGGAGAAAATGATCTCTAGGAAACAAGAGGTGGTCGATCAGACCTGTGCAGGGGTAAAATTCTTGATGGACAAGAACAAGATAACGGTTTATGAAGGTTTGGGAAGTTTTAAGGATGCTACATCCATAAATATTCTGGCCTCGGATGGAAAATCGGAGACCATTGGCGCAAAGAATATAATTTTGGCTACGGGGTCTAAACCTGCCAATCTGCCTTTTATTAAATTGGACAAGGAAAGGGTAATTACCTCTACGGAAGCCTTGAAGCTTAAGGAAATCCCCAAACATTTGGTCGTTATCGGGGGAGGGGTCATCGGATTGGAGCTGGGGCAGGTGTATAAGCGCTTGGGATCCGAAGTGACGGTGATAGAATATATGGATCGGATCATCCCGGGTATGGATGGGGCGTTGTCCAAGGAACTATTGAAAGTATTGAAGAAACAAAAGGTAAAATTCAATTTGTCCCATAAGGTCAAATCCGTAACCTCCGATGGGAAGGAAGTGGTGATCAAGGCCGATGACAAGAAAGGTTCGGAAGTAGTTTTTACAGGAGATTATTGCCTGGTTTCAGTGGGGAGGAAGCCTTTTACGGAAGGGCTGAACCTGGAAGCTGCAGGGGTAAGGTTGGAAAAGAACGGGACCGTGGCGGTCAATGATCATTTGCAGACCAATATCCCCCATATTTATGCGATCGGGGATGTGGTCCGAGGTGCCATGCTAGCGCATAAGGCCGAAGAGGAGGGGACCATGGTGGCGGAATTATTGGCAGGACAAAAACCGCATATAGATTATAATTTGATTCCCGGGGTGGTGTATACTTGGCCGGAAGTGGCCTCGGTAGGAAAGACCGAAGAGGAACTGACCGAAGCCGGAGTGGAATTCAAGGTCGGCCAATTTCCTATGAGGGCCTTGGGTCGTGCCCGTGCCAGTATGGATCTGGACGGGTTCGTAAAAATATTGGCCGATAAAAGGACCGATGAAGTCCTGGGCGTCCACATGATCGGTGCCCGTGTTGCGGATCTGATCGCGGAAGCGGTTACCGCAATGGAATTCAGGGCCTCCGCTGAGGATATTGCACGCATGAGCCATGCACACCCGACCTATGCCGAAGCCGTAAAAGAGGCCGCCTTGGCCGCAACAGAGGATAGGGCACTGCATATTTAGATGAAACAATAAAAAAACAGTAAGATCCCGTTAGTTTATGTTGCTAACGGGTTTTTTTATTGAGTATTAAGTAGTTAGTACAAAGTATTAAGATATTGATTGTTGAAATCTATCCCCCTCCTTGGGAGGGGGATAGGGGGAGGACTTTGGGCAGTATTATGTACAAAGTATTGAGATGTTAGTATTGAGATTTGAGATGTTAGTATTGAGTACACGGTATTAAGTGGACAGTTGCAGTTGGCAGGGACGGACGGTTATTGTTACATTAGTCCATTGCTACATTAGCTCATTGTTACATTAGTATTCCAAAGGCTCTTTTCTAACATAGCGTACACGAATTACATATACCGTCTCATCTTCAACGAGATATGATATTCTGTAAGTATGTTTTTCGTAAACCCTAATATTCCCTTTGTTGTTTTGTTTGAGCGTATCTAATTTATAGATTTCCGGGTCAGTAGCAAGTATTGAAACCGATTCATAAACACCCCTAATAATCCTTGTTGTGGTTTCAAGGGACTTTGATTGTTCCAATAGCTCTAAAAAAGCTTCATTTAATTCTACATCGGCTTGATGGGTCCAAATTATTGTTTTCCCCATTGCTCAATGCGTTCCCCCATTTCTTGATGGGTGTAATATTCTCCTTTTTCTATTTGAGCGATAGATCGGTCGATTTCTTTATTATATTGTTCAATACTAATACGCTCTGAGGATATTTTTTGTCTATATTTCAACATATTTTTAATAGCCTCAATAAATGCAGGGTCTTTCACGTTGTCCAACTCCTGGTGTATCCATTTTAAATCCGCTTCTAAATCCATAACTTCCGTATTCGAGTATAACAAATATACAATATTTGTACCATAAATTTTTAGTTTATGGGATTGGGGGGAAGTAGTGATTATTGAGTACAAGTATTAAGTAGTTAATTTTGAGATGTGAGCAGTGAGAAATCTTTTCACTTTCCAAATTGTTACATTGATACATTAAAAAATTGGTACATTAACTAATCCTTCACAAACCTAAATAGTCTCACTAAAGTGAGTTTGGATTTGATTACGAACGATTTGAAAAAGAGTTGATTTTCCCGGCCTATCCACTGAAGCATTTTTTCTTGGACCGTATTTATTCCCGTAGCCAGTTGTAATTTGATCTGGGATTTGTTGCTTTCATATTTTAGGGACAAAATAGTTGTAACGACAATAAAGACGAGCGCCCCGGGAATTATTATATAGGGAGGGAGGGAATGCTCCAAAAAATAATAAAGACCCAGACCGGTAAAACTACCGTATAGGATTATATAATGGAAAACATAGATAGAGAGCGTACTTTGTCCGATCTTTAACAGGGTTCCATGGACCATAAATCGTCTAAACAACATAAATAGGGCAAAAACCAGGAAGACATCGCCTAGTCTTATGAACAGATAATTGTTCAGATAGATCTTGGCGAAAAGGGCCATCCCCGTTAGGTCGGATAGTTTTAAAAAGAAGCCCGAGGAATAAAACAGAAGTATTGTTCCCAGACCCAAAAAGCCGATGATCGCAGTGGGATATAAATAAGTATGGTTTCTAAACCGATCGAACCAAACGGAAAGAAACGCCCCTATCGCGGCATATCCGAACCAAGGGAATATCGTAAATATGGACCCATTGGCCTTGGTAAGATAATTGGCCATTAGATCGGGCAAATAATGATGGGAATATTGTTTATAATAAGGCTCCATCACAAATAAGGCAAGGGTCGTGGCCAATAGGACCCCCGGAAACAAGTACTTGTTCCTGTTTGCGGTCAGGAGATATATCCCGATGATGCCCAGAATGGATAATCCGATGCAATGTAATACGTCTACCAAATAGAAAGATCCATAAATCTGGCCCTTTAGCAGACCAAAGAAGTTCAATCTCAGTAAATAACCTATGGCCAATAGTTGCAATCCTCTTTTAACCCCTTTTTTTACCCTTGGGTTGTTAAATCCGGTTTGATCTCCCTTTATGAGCAAATAGGTAAATATAAATCCCGATACGGTAAAGAAAACAGGAGCGGTAATGCCACGGAAATATTTCCAAACGGAAAAGAATATATTGGAATCGTTTCTAAAGGCATTGTCCAACAATCCATCTACAAAATGTCCCTGTAACATCATCAGGATGGCCCATGCCCTAATGGCATCGATAAAATAAAGTCTTGGATTGTTATTGCCCATTTTCCTTTGGAATACACCCTATATACTTGTAAAACAGTTGGTCTGGATGTTTCAGGGCGCAAAATTAGATAAAATCCTCGCAATTCAATCTATTTTGCGGTATTTTCGTTGCAACGTTATATCGAAAATATAGATTCCATTGCGAAAAATACTATCCTTTACGATTAAGGACATTGTGGGGTTTAAAAATTCAATGTTAGGTTGGTCCCAACAATTTGAGGAGGTTGTTTGGCTAGATAGCAATGGGCATAAAGGAGACTATTCCTCTTTTGATGGTATCTT
>DATGQM010000179.1:0-3047 GCA_035304205.1 Arenibacter sp.
TATAGCACAAGGGGGCGATCCCTTTGAGAGCGGATCCTCCAGGCCGTTGGATTTTGGACATTGGGCCGCCCATAAACTGGAGTATATGACCAACTATCAGATCAGGCACGGGGAGGCCGTCGCTATTGGAATGGCATTGGACCTGGTCTATGCACAACTGGTGGGCCTGATAGATGCCGATACCTTGAAACGCATACTAGAGGTGTTGGAACGCATCGGGTTTTCATTACATATTCCATTGGCAGGGGAGAAGGAAGTAGATGAATTGCTGAGGGGCATCGAGGAATTCAGGGAGCATTTGGGCGGGGAACTCACCATTACCCTGATCGATCAGATCGGTACCAAACACGATGTCCACCAAATCGATAGATCTATTATGAAACAGGCCATTATTTGGTTAAATAATAAATATGAACCTAAAATATCCGTTGCCAAATGTTGATCGATAATAAGTACCATCTCGGCTATTGTACCAATATCCACCCCGGGGAGGATTGGCAACGGACATGGGACAGCCTGAAAACCTATCTTCCCAAAATTAAGGCAGAAGTATCCCCTGACCGTCCGTTTGGAGTGGGATTGCGCTTGTCCAATCTGGCCAGTTTGGAATTGCAACAGGAAAATCGCATGCAGGAATTTAAGGATTGGTTGAACGACCAACAATTATATGTCTTTACCATGAACGGATTTCCCTATGGCAACTTTCACGACCAAAGGGTAAAGGATATGGTCCATGCACCCGATTGGACAACGGGGGAACGATTGGCCTACACTAAAAGACTGTTCGATCAATTGACGTTCTTACTGCCGGAGGGCATTTCCGGTGGAATTTCTACCTCTCCCATTAGCTATAAACATTGGCATAGTTCCGAAGAGGCCCTGGTGCCAACGTTTATCCAGGGAGCGAGGAATATGGTCGAGATAGTACTGCAACTGATAGAGATAGAGAAAAATACGGGAAAACACTTGCACCTGGATATAGAGCCTGAGCCGGACGGGATGCTGGAAAACAGTGACGGGGTACTGCATTTTTACCAGACCTACCTTCTCCCCTTGGGGACCAAGGAAATCGGGAAAAGGTTGGGATACAGTGAATCCCTGGCCACGGAACGGATTCTGTCGCATATTAAGATCTGTTATGACACCTGTCATTTTTCCCTGGCCTACGAAGATCCGGAATATACCTTGGACAAGTTTAAAAAAGCAGGGATAGGGGTAGGGAAGATCCAAATAAGTTCGGCCCTTAAAATATTATTTAAGGAAGGGGAAAATGAAGAGATATGGCAATCCCTGTCACGGTTTAACGAACCGATCTATCTGCACCAGGTTACCGAAAAAGTAAATGGTAAGGTCTCTACCGTTTCGGATCTGCCCCAGGTATTGACCGAAAGAAAAACGGCTACCGAACTGAGGGCCCATTTTCATGTGCCTATATTTTTAGAACGGTATGAACAATTATATGCTACCCAGGACCAGATCCTCAAGGTTTTGGAATATTTGAAGAAAGATCAATTTTCGGATACGTTGGAGATAGAGACCTATACGTGGGACGTTTTGCCCGCCGATCTTAAATTGGAACTGTCAGAATCCATAATAAGGGAAATAAATTGGTTAAAAAATAGATTATAAGATGAAGAAAACGGTTGTTATCAATGTAGTGGGATTAACGCAGGGCCTTATAGGCGAACATACGCCCTTTATCAAGTCATTTTTGGAGAAGGGCGATTGGGCAACCATTACCCCACAATTGCCAGCGGTAACCTGTAGTATGCAGGCTACTTACTTAACGGGCAAGACCCCGGCGGAGCACGGGATCGTTGCAAATGGTTGGTATTTTAAGGAAGAACATGAAATCAAGTTTTGGAGACAATCCAATAGCCTGATGCAAGCCGAAAAAATTTGGGACCAGTTTAAAAGGGAAGACCCCAACTTTAGCTGTGCCAATCTTTTTTGGTGGTACAATATGTATTCCAATGCGGATTACAGTGCCACTCCCCGGCCTAATTATTTGGCCGATGGGCGTAAGATCCCGGATTTTTATTCCCATCCCGCAGCATTACGGGACCATCTACGGAGCGAATTGGGCGACTTCCCCCTATTCCATTTTTGGGGCCCGAAAACCTCGATAAAATCCAGTCAGTGGATAGCTGATGCGGCCATTCGGACCGATATTTTGCACGATCCCACGCTTACTTTGGTGTATTTACCGCATCTGGATTATAATATGCAGCGCCATGGTACGGATCTCTCCAAAATAGGAGGGGATCTGGAGGAAATAGACAAGGTGGTAGAACAGCTGGTTACCCATTTTGAAGGTTGCTCCTCCAATATTATCCTCCTTTCCGAATACGGGATCACCAATGTGAACAACCCCATACACTTAAATAGGATATTGAGACAGGAAGGTTACTTGAACGTTAGGGTAGAACGGGGACTGGAGCTGCTGGATGCCGGTGTCAGCGAGGCATTTGCGGTGGCCGACCACCAATTGGCGCATATTTACGTTAAAGACCCGGCGGAAATAGAAAAAATCAAACGTATTTTTAAGAATATTAAGGGGATAGAACGGGTACTTTCCGGTGAGGAGATCAAGGAAATCAATATGGACCATGAACGTTGCGGGGATTTGGTGCTCGTGGCGGACAAGGATTCTTGGTTTACCTATTATTTTTGGTTGGATGATAGCAAGGCCCCCGATTATGCCCGAATGGTAGATATCCATAAAAAGCCCGGATACGATCCAGTGGAAATGCTGACCGACCCCAAGGACAGGTTCCTGATGCCCAAGGTAGCGTGGAAACTGCTGAAAAAGAAGTTGGGTTTCAGAACGGTGATGGATATTATTCCTTTGGATGCGACCTTGGTAAAAGGTTCGCACGGTAGGATACCGGAAGACCCTAAGGAGCATCCCATTTTAATAACCAACAAGAAGAACTCCGGATTAAAAGGTGTGCTTTTGGCCACCGAGGTCCGTGGGATAATGGAAAATCATATCAGAAATACATAGGATGTGAAATTGTTCGCAAAGATATTTTCGGCTGTTTTTG
>DATGQM010000180.1:0-2340 GCA_035304205.1 Arenibacter sp.
GATGAAAGACGATAGGGCCAAACACAAGATACTGCCTCCCAGTAAGTTTGGGCTGATACAGATTACAAGACAACGGGTAAGGCCCGAGATGAACATTAAGACAAGCGAGATCAATCCCAATGGCACAGGCCTTGAGGTAGAAGCACCAATTGGCTTAATAGACAAGATAAATGCCGACCTGGAAAAACTATTAAAAGGTCCGGCGAAGGACAATGGGATTACTTTGAACATACATCCCTTCATTGCCGCGTATTTAAGCCAAGGGTTCCCATCCATACGTGCCAAGTGGTTCTTGGAACATAAAAAATGGGTTAAAATACAGCCCAGGGATGCCTATACGTATCTTGAGTACCGTTTTAAGAACAAAGACGGAAAAACCATATATTAAACAGAAAAGCGACTTCCATAACGGGGTCGCTTTTTTTGTTTTTATAATCGTGGACTTCGACTTCGCTCAGTCCACTGTCGGCTTTGCACGGGTCCAACCTTGCTTAGCGCTTACCGCTTAGCGCCAAAAGCCACTAGTTAATTCCGTTTTGCTCCGCAAAGTCTCCCGACTTTGAGGCTGTTATTTGCCTAAATACATTTAGCCACGATCCGTTTTGATGCTTATACCTTGTGACTGCACGCAGCATCCCCTCCGGTTTGCTCTTTCAGGCAAACCACCTCCCCTTGCTAAGGGGAGGAGCTGAAATGTTGCACGGATTAAACCTTGGACCTTAAACTTTGATCCTTGAACCTTATTTTACTCTGGGAGTTACAATAATATTCCGATATTCTATGGGGCCGTGATCGCCCTGGATCAAAAACGGTCCGGGCTCCCCTTCCTTGCTGTCCAGCGCTCCTCCGGTAATCCCGGGAATACTCTGGTCATTGATCACTGTAATGCCATTGGCGACAACGGTAACCCGTCGCCCGATCAGGGTAATGTAGTATTCCTGCCATTCCCCGGCCGCCTTGGCCGCCATTTCATTGGGTTCAAGGAAACCGTATACCCCACTGAACTCCACATCCGAAGGGGCCGCCCCCTTGCTGTCCATTACCTGTACCTCATAACGGCCCCTGAGGTAAATACCACTATTGCTTCCCTCGGGATACCGAAATTCTATATGCAGTTTAAAGTCCTCGAACTTTTCATCGGAAACCAGATTGGAGCCGGATTTTGGACTTTTTAGCACTCCGGATTCCACTACCCACTGATTTTCCCCCATGGCATGCCAGCCGGTCAGATCCTTTCCATTAAACAATTTTATCGCTTTGCCCCATTTCGGGTTTTTTGTATGCTCCAGTTGGGGTGCCCGAACGGCGGTCCACTCATAGGTTTCGCCATTTGTATACACCATGGTACCCTTTAGGGCATTCCCGTTTAATTCCCCGGTAAATTCCATGTCACGGTCGCCTTCTTCCCATTGCGGAGGAATACTGAAAGTAAATTTTTCCCCATCCACTTTTATTTCGGAAATAGGACGGGCACTGCCCATGGCATATACGAACCTGCCCACCAAGGTATGCGTCCCCGAGTGCCGGATCTCCAACCAGGAAGGCAGTTCCTTGCCATCCTGGGAAATAACCATATCCCAACGACCTTCAATTGGGTTAATTTGTTGCGAATAGGCCATAGTAGGAATCGCAAGCAGCAGACATAGGGCCACTAAACATAATTTTGATCTATTGTTCATTTTCGTTATTTTTTTTTGAAAGGTAAATATAAAAACAAAATTCGTGCCCCCGCATTATTTCCCGAAAACATAATCCAACGTATATTTACGCACCAAGGAAATCCACAAATACCTTTATCCACCAATTTCATGATACCGCCCAAAAAATCCTATTCCGTTACAGAGGCCACTACAAGATTGGAAGCCTATTGTGCGTATCAGGATCGTTGCCATAAGGAAGTAATTGCAAAGCTCAGGGAAATGGGCATGATTCCGGAAGCTATAGATCATATCATGGGAGATCTGATCCGGTCGAATTATCTGAGCGAGGAACGTTTTGCCAAAAGTTTTGCCAGGGGAAAATTCAATATAAAGAAATGGGGGAAAAATAGGATCATAAACGAATTAAAGCAGCGGGAGATCTCCAAATACAATATCGACATCGCCCTAAAAGAAATAAATAATGAGGATTACTATACCACCTTTGATGCCCTTGCCCATAAACGCTTGGGGGAAATAAAGGAAAAAGACCTGCGGAAACGTAGAAAAAAGTTGACGGATTACCTGCTATACCGAGGCTGGGAAAGTGGGATGGTGTATGAAAAAGTGTTTGAACTGATCCCCAACTAACTTTATCAATACCCATAACTCATAACTCCTTAACTCATAACTCCTAACTCTT
>DATGQM010000181.1:0-11864 GCA_035304205.1 Arenibacter sp.
GATTACCTCATCCAATTCGGTAATACTATCCTTTTTAACGGGTTCCTGGGCGTGGGAAAGATGGATAAATAAAATAATAAATATCCAGATCGGGAGGAGTCTCATCAAATTATATTTAATCGGTAAAAATAAAGATTAATATCTGAATAAAAGAATGGGAATTGGTCAAGAATTCATCCAATGATTAGGGGGATTAACTATGATTCCGGAACCACCCCTTTTAAACCCTTGTGATGGGAAACTAGCCTTTTGTCTTTTTCTGTTCCAAAAACATTGTCTATTTTTAGCAGGTTTTATAATATAACCCTAAAAGGAAGGGGTGGAAGTACGTCTAGGCAAAGGTATTCCTGCCGGTGAAGATGGACGGATAAACAGAATTTGGATGAAAATTGTTTCTTATAATGTAAACGGGATACGGGCAGCCCTGAACAAAGGTTTTTTGGAATGGTTGAAAAACGTGGATCCCGATGTGGTCTGTTTGCAAGAGATCAAGGCAAACCGGGATCAGTTGGACCTTACCGTTTTTGATAGTTTGGGATACCCCTACCACTATTGGTACAGTGCCCAAAAGAAGGGATATAGCGGGGTGGCCATTCTTTCCAAAACACGTCCGGACCATGTGGAATATGGGACGGGATTGGCATATATGGATTTTGAAGGGCGTAATATCAGGGCCGATTTTAACGGAGTTTCCGTAATGAGCCTGTATTTGCCTTCCGGGACAAATTTAGATAGATTGGACCATAAATTCCAATATATGGCCGATTTCCAATTGTATATAGACCAATTAAAAATCACCAGGCCGGATCTTGTTATATGTGGTGATTATAATATTTGCCACGAAGCCATAGACATCCACGATCCCATTAGAAATAAAAATGTTTCCGGTTTCTTGCCGGTAGAACGCGAATGGTTGGATACTTTTATGAAGAGCGGTTTTATAGATAGTTTTCGTCATTTTAACAAAGAGCCCCATAATTATACCTGGTGGAGCTACAGGGCAAATTCCAGGGCGAACAATAAGGGGTGGCGATTGGATTATGGCCTGGTGAGCGCCCCTTTGGAAAATCGATTAAAACGGTCCGTAATCTTATCGGGTGCAAAGCATAGCGATCACTGCCCCATATTGGTGGAACTGCATTAGCAAGATCGCCGGCACAAAGTTTAAAACCTAACTATAACTATATAAATGAAATATACCAATCTCCCCCATACCGATATCGAAGTCAGTAAAATAGGTCTGGGCACTATGACCTGGGGCAGGCAAAATACGGAAGAGGAAGGGCACGAACAAATGGATTATGCCTTGGAGCATGGTGTTAATTTCTTTGATACGGCCGAATTGTACCCTACTCCCGCTACTAAGGAACGTTATGCCGATACGGAAAAGATTATTGGTAATTGGTTTAAGAAGAACCGCAATCGCGACAAGGTAGTTTTGGCCACCAAAATTGTTGGACGATCCGAGGGAACTAAATTTATAAGGGATACCGGAATCAACAGGGAAACCATATTATCTGCGGTAGAGGGAAGTTTAACACGCCTGCAAACCGATTATATAGATCTGTATCAAATGCATTGGCCCGATAGATCTACCAATTTTTTTGGAAAGCGAGGATATAAATACAATACCAACGATCATTGGGAAGATAATTTTCATCAGATCTTGGAAACTTTGAGAGACCTTATTAGGGAAGGGAAAATTCGTCAGGTAGGCATTTCCAATGAAACTCCTTGGGGGGCCATGCGTTATTTGGAAGAGAGCAAGGTACATCATGATCTGCCCAGGATGATTACCATCCAGAACCCATATAGTCTTTTGAATAGAACCTTTGAAATAGGCTTGGCAGAAATCTCACATCGCGAAAATTTGGGGTTGTTGTCTTATTCCCCTATGGGTTTTGGCGTGTTGAGCGGAAAATATCTGGGGGGAAGAAATCCAGCGAATTCCAGGGTGACCCTTTTTCCCAATTATAATAGGTACAGTGGTGAAACGGCGGTGAAGGCTACCCAAAAGTATTTTGAACTGGCCCAAGCAAACGATTTGCCCTTGGCGCAAATGGCACTTGCCTTTGTACAAACCAGACCCTTTGTTACCAGCACAATAATAGGGGCTACCAATATACGGCAGCTTAAGGAAAATATTGCAAGTATAGCGGTTACATTGAGCCCCGAGTTAATTAAGGGTATTGAGGCCATTCACCAAGAAATTCCCAACCCAGCACCTTAAAATACTAGTTCTATGCATTTTATAAAAGTCGGTTTTTGGCAATTAGGGCTGATCTTATTGGTTATCCTGGTCATTATGGTCCTGGCACGGATGTTCAATTCCAATCGTTAGGAAAACAAGGTATTGGCGATATCTTCGATCCTTGCGATCAGGATAATCCGTATTTTTGGGTCTTTTAGGGTGATTTTATTATTTTTGGAAACATAGATCGTGTCAAACCCAAGTTTTTCGGCTTCGAGGATACGTTGGTCTATTCGCTGCACCGGGCGTATCTCCCCTGCAAGACCCACTTCTGCGGCAAAACAAATGCCTTTTTCAATGGGGATGTCCCCATTGCTGGAGAGTATGGCGGCGATTACGGCCAGATCAATGGCCGGGTCATCTACCGATATCCCCCCGGTTACGTTTAAGAATACATCCTTTGCGGCCAGTTTAAATCCCGCCCTTTTTTCCAGCACGGCCAGCAGCATGTTTAAACGCTTGGCGTTATAGCCCGTAGTAGAACGTTGGGGGGTGCCGTATACTGCTGTGCTTACCAAGGCTTGGATTTCTATCATTAGCGGGCGCATACCTTCCACGGTAGAGGCTATGGCGGTACCGCTGAGACCTTCATCGTTTTTGGAAATCAGTATCTCCGACGGGTTGTTTACCTCTCTCAGACCGCTGCCCTGCATTTCATAGATGCCGAGTTCGGCGGTAGAGCCAAAACGATTTTTTAGGGACCTTAGAATCCGATATACATAATTCCTGTCCCCTTCAAACTGCAATACGGTATCGACCATATGCTCCAATATCTTTGGTCCGGCGATGGCGCCATCCTTGGTGATATGTCCGATCAGGATTACGGGGGTGTTCGTTTCCTTGGCGAATTTTATGAGTTCGGCGGTACATTCCCGTATTTGGGAAATACTCCCGGCCGCGGATTCGATATAATCGCTATGTAGGGTCTGTATAGAATCGATGACTACGATATCGGGCTCGGTGGCTTCGATCTGTTGGAAGATGTGTTGGGTTTTGGTTTCCGTTAAAATAAAACAGGTCTCGTTGCCGGCATTGATGCGGTCCGCACGCATTTTGATCTGTTTCTGACTTTCTTCCCCGGAGACATATAGGGTTTTATAGGGTAGATTCAATGCGATCTGTAGCAAGAGGGTGCTTTTGCCAACTCCCGGTTCGCCGCCCAATAGGATCAGGGAACCGGGGACCAATCCACCGCCCAGGACCCTGTTGAATTCATGGTCGAACGTATTAAAGCGCAGTTCCTTGTCCGTGCTGATCTCATGGATTCGCAGGGGTCTTGCCACCTTTTTGGAAGGGGACGACATACTGTTCCAAGGTGCCTTTTCTTCTTTTTGCACCACTTCCTCCACTACGGTGTTCCATTGTTTACAGGCTCCGCATTGTCCCACCCATTTAGCGTATTGGGTCCCGCAATTCTGACAAAAATAGGCTGTTTTGGTTTTGGACATTTTAAAAGTTAAAGATGGTGTAAAGGTAATTAAAAACACGTTAGGGGCGTATCGAATACGCCCCTGCCCGTGAATAATCATAATCTTTCAGGCGTATGGACCGGACCTGCCGATGGTGTATATTGGGATGATATGGCATCAATACCCAAAATCGGCCTTAAGGGCATCGATCTTCTCCAAGGCCATATCCTTGGTGAGAAAATCGATCTCTTCCATTCCAAAGGCCTTTTCAAAGGTACGCAGGGCTTTTTTGGGCTCTGCGGTCTGCTCGTAGTACTCCCCTTCAAAATAAAAGCCCAGCATGGTATTGGGATATTCCTTTTTACAAAGTTCGGAAAGGGATTTCAGGGAATCGGCATCCTCCTTTTTCCTTGTGGCCGCATAAATGGCCATAATATCGTTAAGGCTGGTGGTCCGTTTAAAGCCGAACAGGTTAAATATGGTAGCTTCCTTATCCTGTAGGTATTTAAATGCGGGTTCATCGGAGGTTAAGATCTTTTCCCTATATTCTTGCGGACTGATAGGTTTGAACAGACCGAAAATATTGTCGAATGCCTTTCCTATCCCATAAGTGGCCACCGATATATGATCGGCCGCCGGGTACTGGTCAAAAGTATAGAGCAAATTTTCGGTATCCATGGATTTCAGGGATCCGTCCAGGGCCAATATGGCATTCGTATGGTCCCCTTTTCCGCCTTCCAAAATAAGTTGATAGAATATTTTTTTGTTCATTGCCGCCAATCTGGCCGGGATTCGGGTCTCCATTTCCGGGGCCAATGTGGGGGAAATACTAATGTAGGCATCAAAGAGCGAACTTTCCTTAAAAAGATAATAATTGCCAAAATTGGCGGTAATGTCGTATCCCACGAACATTTTAAAGGGAGCGGTGCTGTATTTGTTTTCCAGATAGGGAATCAGTTCCATTCCCAAGAATTCAAAGAACAATTTGCCCTTTTCCGTCGGGAGTCCACTATCGGGTTCAAAGGCACAGTCGAGATACCTGTCATTATTCTTGGATTGGTAAACCCCTGCTACAATGGCTTCCGGCATTCCGTGGAACCTGCTATAGAATTTGGCGTTCGCAACTACTTGATCGAATAGATGATCGGCATCCAACACTAGGATGATCGGATATTTTTTATCCTTGGAATAATTTTCGGGAAAATAGTAGGCTACTTCACGTCGTTCCTGGAGTTTAAAGGATTCGAAAATTTCTTGGGTTACCTGTGCGTTAAGCCCGAAGCAGGCTAAGCAGGCAAATAGGGTTATATATCGTAGCATAGGAAAAGTTTGGGCAACAGCTTATTTGTTTCTGTTCCATAACGGCAATACCAGAAAAGATATTGCCCCAAAGACTACGACCATGAAAGTTTGTGAGATCCACATGATCCATCCAAATGCATCCCCGGAAACGGCACTGATCCCAAAAATGGCCAGGGCACTGCTTACCGCTATAGGATAAATACCGATTCCGCCATTGGTCGCCGTCATGGCAAATGCCCCTGCAACGAAGGCTACCAACAATTGGCCCAGGGTAAGGTCCATAGTTTCGGGGACCGTGTGTTTAATGACCCAGAACATGCCCACATAGGCGGTCCAAATAAAGAGGGTATGCCATAGGAACGCCCATTTGTTCCGCATCTTGAAAATACTCAAAATGCCATCCATTAGGCCCTTCAGGAATTTTTTGAGCTTGATCGCCCAAGGGGAGTCCGATCTTTTAACGAGGACCATCAATAGGACAAGGCCCAAAATCCCTGAAATCAATAAAGTGGAGAGAAGAGCAAGGTTTAGGCCTTTGGTCATTAGGAATCCCCAAATGATATCGGTCTGTAATAAAAAGGCAGTGCCGACCACCAACATTAGCATTGCCAGATCGATCACCCTTTCGGTTACAATGGTCCCGAATCCTTTTTCGAACGGCACGTTCTCATAGGTAGTAAGGGCGGTGGCCCTTAAGATTTCCCCGGATCTTGGAATTCCCAAATTGGCGAAATAAGCGGTCAGTATAATCAGGATATTATTGATCAGGCCCGGTCTATGTCCAAGGGGCTCCAATAGGTAGTTCCACCGGATGGCCCTGGAGAGATGGGTGAGGATGCCTAATAGTATGGAGAGACTTACCCAAAAAATATCTGCGTTCCGGATATGGTATATGATCTGGTCCCTATCCGCTTCGGTAGTGGAGAAATAGGAATAGCAAATTAGGAAGATTCCCAATGCGATCGGGAGTATCGTTTTTAAGATTTTTTTGAACGAGGCCTTCAAGGTTTAGGTTAAAAGATTGGTCTCCTCATTGGGAAAGACCAGCGAAGGGTTGAATTTTTTGGCCATTTCAATATCCATGGTGGCATAGGTAATCAAAATCAATACGTCCCCTACGGCCACTTTTCTGGCCGCCGCTCCGTTCAGGGTAACTTCCCCGCTTCCCCTAGGACCGGGAATGGCGTATGTTTCCAGTCTTTCGCCATTATCGTTGTTAACGATCTGCACCTTTTCCCCCCTAATGATATTGGCGGCATCCATCAAGTCCTCATCGATGGTAATGCTACCTATATAATTTAGGTCGGCGCCCGTTACCTTTACACGGTGTATCTTGGATTTTACTACTTCTATATGCATGGGACAAAGTTAAACATTTCTGCATTATAATTCCATGAAGGAATCCCTGGGGTCTCGGTTATGGGTTTATAGGGCAATGTTGTCTATTAAGCGTACATCGCCTATATAAACGGCTATAAAGGCCCGGTAGTCGGTGTCTTTTTCTTTGGTGATGATCGGGCGTAGATTTTTTTCGTCCGCAATCTTAATATATTCCAATTTAAAATTTTGTTTGGAGCCGAATTGATCCCTTACCCAATCCATTACAAAATCTGCACTTTTCGTGCCAAATTTTTCCTTGGCACCCTGAAGGGTGCTATATATAAAGGCGGCTTCCTGCCTTAGGGCTTTTGGGAGCCTTTCGTTCCTGGAGCTCATGGCGAGTCCGTTGGGTTCCCTGACAATAGGGCAGCCTATTATCCTTACCGGTATGGCCAAAGTCTGCACCAATTTCCGTATGATCTGTAACTGTTGAAAATCCTTTTCCCCAAAGTAGGCCCGGGTGGGCGCGACAAGGGTCAGTAATTTTTCAATGATGGTACCCACCCCGTTAAAATGGCCCTCCCGGAATTCTCCCTCCATTACGGTATCCAATCCCTCAAAATTATAGGACTTGGAGGTAATATCCCCGGTATACATCTCTTGGGGCGAAGGGGCAAAAATAATGATATCCTCCGAAACCGATCGTAGCAATGAAATATCCCGGTCCAAGGTTTTAGGGTAATTGGCCAGGTCTTCCCTGTTGTTGAATTGGGTAGGGTTTACAAAGATGCTTACCACGGTAATATCATTCTCCCCAAGCGATCGTTCTACCAAGGAAATATGTCCCAAATGCAGGGCGCCCATGGTAGGGACCAGGCCAAGGACCTTAATTTTATCCAAGGAGGATAATAACGATCTAAGCTCTTTTTTGGTGTTAATTAACTGCATTCGATTTACTTAAAAGACAGCAAACTTACTATAATTACCGCTAATCTGCATAATTTTTGTAATTTTGCAGCTGCGCTTGCACTAGAAATAAAATATAGCTTTTATGAATGGCAAAAAGATATTGTTTGTATCTTCAGAATTAGTACCTTATCTACCCGAGAACGAAGTTTCCTTAATGTCCTACGAAACCCCAAGAATGGTCAATGGCAATGGTGGCCAGATCAGAATCTTTATGCCCAGGTTCGGGAATATCAATGAGCGAAGGCATCAATTGCACGAAGTGATCAGATTGTCGGGTATGAATTTGGTGATCAATGATATGGATATGCCTTTGATCATAAAAGTAGCTTCTATTCCCAGGGAACGCATTCAGGTATATTTTATTGATAATGATGAATATTTTAAAAGGAAGGCTACTTTTACCGATGAGGAGGGGAACGCCTTTCCTGATAACGATGAAAGGGCGATCTTCTTTGCAAAAGGAGTAGTGGAGACCGTAAAGAAATTGAATTGGTCACCGGATATTATCCATGTTCATGGCTGGATGGCATCCCTGCTTCCCCTTTATCTAAAAAAATATTATGCGGACGAGCCCTTGTTCGCTGAAAGTAAGATCGTAATGTCCGTTTACGGACAGGGCTTTGAGGGGTCATTGGACAATAATGTAATCAAGAAAATAGCTTTCGACGGTATTGCCGAAGAGGATATTTCCGCCCTTAAAGTACCTAATTATAATAATTTGTTAAAAGTTGCGGTAGATTATTCCGATGCCGTTATTTTAGCTGCCAACGATATTCCGGAAGACCTGGGAGAATATATATCCAACCTAGAAAAACCTGTGTTGCCATTCGTTTCTTTGCAAGAGTTTGAAGAAGCCTACATGAATTTTTATAACACTGAAGTATTAAAATAATCTAAATGAATTTACGGAAAGGATTGACTTTGTCTACAGTGGTAGGCATTACCCTAGTGGCAACGTTTGCCTCTTGTGAGGAGGATATTACTTCTATAGGCAGTGGGGTAGTGGGGGACGAGCCGTTTACGGCCAATAAGGCCGTATTTGATGTTTTTGCCTATAATAAAAAAGTAACTGCCGTTAATACCAATAAACTTCCTGTTTACCAGATCGGCAGGTTTAACGATCCAATATATGGCCTTACGGAGGCCAGCATTACCACCCAGGTACAACTTTCCGTTGCCAATCCGTCCTTTGGGGCATATTCTGCCGAGGTCGAGGCCAATGCCGATAACGACGGAAGTAACCTTACTATCCAAGAGAATGAAAAGATAAAGGAAGTATATCTATTTATACCTTACCTGACCAATGTCCGTGGGGATAGAGATCTGGATGGGGTCCCCGATGTATTCGATGTGGATCCCGATGATCCCAATAGCGATTCGGACAAGGATGGCCTAACGGATATACAGGAGAAGAATTTAGGGACGGATCCGTTGAATGCGGATACGGACGGTGACGGTACAAATGATAGTGCGGATCCCGATACCCAACAGAACAGATATCCCGTAAGATATGATCTGGACAGTATTTTTGGTAATAGGGACACCCCGTTTAAATTTAAGGTGGAGCGGTCTACTTATTTCTTAAGGGACTTGGACCCAAACAGCAATTTCCAGGAGGCACAGGCCTATTATTCTTCCCAACAATTTTCACCGGGTTTTGTGTCCGACCTTCTTTTTGATGGGGAAGCTACGATTACCGATAAGGAAACCTTGGTCTTTAAAGTGGACGATCCCGATACCGAGGATGTGGACGAGTCCGAGGAGGCCCCTACCCGAACACCTCCGGGGATAAAGGTTGCCCTTGATCCCGCCTTTTTTCAGGCCAATATCCTAGATAAGGAGGGTAGTACGGAACTGTTCAGCCAGGCTAATTTTGTGGACTTTTTTAGGGGTATCCATATGTCCGTTCCCGATGATATTTTGCTTTTGTTGGATATTACCCGGGGCAACATCACCATAAAATATGAATATGATAGTGCAAGCAGTGCTACGGATAGTGCAGTTATAAAGAAGGAAAAGGATTTTGTGTTGAACCTTATCACTCGGAATAGTACGGGGGCAATCGTTGGCAACGCCGTAAATACGTTGAACAATGAAGCCTACCCGACCGATATAGCAAACAGTATGGACAATGCGGAAAATGCATCCAAGATCTTTTTAAAGGGCGGGGCGGGCAGTTTTGCGCAGATCAAGCTTTTTGATCAGGGCGATGCCGCGGAGATCATAAACCAGATCAAGAGAAATAACTGGATAATCAATGAGGCCAATCTTGTATTTTACGTAGATAGGAATACCTTGGATGCCGCAGCGGGCGAAATGGTAGAGCCATCCATATTATACCTGTACAAGGATAATAACAAGGCCCCCGTCTACAATTTGTTCTTTGAGACCGAAGAGGATTTTAACTTGGGCAAGATTACCAATTATGATGGAAACCTTTATAGGAAAGATGGCAAGGGCGATAGGTACAAAATCCGGATTACCAATCATATAAACGACATCATAGTAAGGGATTCCGTAAATACGACCCTTAATTTAACTTTAACTTCCGATATTAGGTCAACATCTGTAAGAAACGCCATTTTAACGGGAACTACGGAGGAAAAACTACCCATTATGTCGGCGGTCAATCCCTTGGGAACCGTTTTATTGGGAAGCGATAATATCCCTAGCGGACAGGAGAATAGAAAACTTCAGCTAGAAATATTTTATACCGAGGCCAATTAGGGCAAAAAAAACACCATTCAAAGTATTTTTTTGGCAAATTATCTAAAATTGTAGGGTTTTACGTAACAAGAAACTAAATTTGTTGGGTAGGGCCCTTTTGGGTTTTAATCGCTAAACGTAAAAAATATGTGTGGAATTGTTGGGTATATTGGGCATAGGGATGCCTATCCTATAATAATGAAGGGACTTCAACGCTTGGAGTATCGGGGTTATGATAGTGCCGGGATAGCGCTTTATGATGGAAATGAGATCAATTTATCTAAGACCAAGGGCAAGGTAGAGGATTTGAGGAAAAAGTCCGAATATGCTATCCCCCTAGACGGAAAATTGGGGATCGGCCATACTAGATGGGCTACCCACGGGGTTCCGAACGATGTGAATTCCCATCCCCATTTTTCCAATTCCGGCGATCTCGTTATTATACATAATGGCATAATAGAGAATTACGATTCCATTAAGAAGGAGTTGATCAAAAGAGGCTATACTTTTTTTTCGGATACGGATACCGAGGTATTGGTAAACCTTATCGAAGAGGTCAAGAAAAAGGAGAACGTAAAATTGGGGCAAGCGGTGCAGATCGCATTGAACGAGGTAGTGGGGGCCTATGCCATCGCCGTGATCGACAGGCAGAAACCCGATGAGATCGTGGTTGCAAAACTGGGGAGCCCATTGGCCATCGGGGTCGGGGAAAATGAATTCTTTATTGCTTCCGATGCTTCCCCATTTATAGAATTTACCAACAATGCCATTTATTTGCAGGATGAGGAAATGGCCATTATAAGATTGGGCAAGGAAGTTAAATTGAGAAAAATTAAGGATGATGCCGTGGCCTATCCGTCGATACAGGAATTAAAATTGAACCTGGAAGAGATCGAAAAGGGAGGGTTTGAGCATTTTATGCTGAAGGAAATATACGAACAGCCCAGGGCCATATTGGATACCTATAGGGGCCGACTTCTGGCCAAGGAGGGAATCATTAAAATGGCCGGGATCGATGAGAACCTGGAAAAATTCTTGAATGCCGATC
The DNA here is from genome assembly GCA_035304205.1 of Arenibacter sp. GTDB lineage: Bacteria > Bacteroidota > Bacteroidia > Flavobacteriales > Flavobacteriaceae > Arenibacter. Next base: position 11,006 of record DATGQM010000181.1, read on the forward strand.
GCATTATCATAGTGGCCTGCGGTACCTCATGGCATGCCGGATTGGTGGCCGAATATATTTTTGAAGACCTGGCAAGGATACCCGTGGAAGTGGAATACGCCTCCGAATTCAGGTATCGTAACCCCATAGTAACGGATAGGGATGTCCTTATCGCCATTTCGCAATCGGGGGAAACGGCCGATACCCTGGCGGCCATAAAATTGGCCAAGGAAAAGGGTGCGTTCGTGTTCGGGGTATGCAATGTGGTAGGTTCTTCCATAGCCCGTGAAACGGATGCGGGCGCTTACACCCATGCCGGACCGGAAATCGGGGTGGCCTCCACCAAGGCCTTTACCACACAGATTACGGTACTTACTTTGTTGGCATTGAAGCTGGCCAAGGAAAAAGGGGTCTTCAGCGCCCCACGTTTCCACGAATATTTAATGGAACTGGAGCAGATTCCCGCCAAAGTGGAAAGGGCATTGCTCGCCAATCCGTTGGTCGAGATTATTTCCAAGGTCTATAAGGATTCCCCCAATTGCCTATATTTGGGAAGGGGCTATAATTTTCCCGTAGCGTTGGAAGGGGCCTTAAAATTAAAGGAAATCAGTTATATCCATGCGGAAGGATACCCCGCTGCGGAGATGAAGCACGGACCGATCGCCCTTATAGATGAACATATGCCCGTAGTGGTCATAGCTATCAATAAAGGGCATTATGAGAAGATCGTGAGCAATATCCAAGAGATAAAATCCAGAAAAGGAAAGATAATAGCGGTGGTCACGGAGGGGGACCAACAGGTCAAGGAGTTGGCGGACCATGTTATAGAGGTCCCGGAGACCATGGAAAGTCTTACGCCGTTATTGACTACCATACCTTT
>DATGQM010000182.1:0-5812 GCA_035304205.1 Arenibacter sp.
GGACCCATATATCTGGCCACTTAGCAATCCAAAGAAGTTCAATCTCAGTAAATAACCTATGGCCAATAGCTGCAGCCCTCTTTTGATCCCCTTTTTTACCCTTGGGTTGTTAAATCCGATTTGATCTCCCTTAATTAGCAGGTAGGTAAATATAAATCCCGATACAGTAAAGAAAACGGGAGCCGTAATACCCCGGAAATATTTCCAAATGGAATAGAATATACTGGAATCGTTTCTGAAGGCATTGTCCAACAAGCCATCTACAAAATGCCCCTGTAACATCATCAGAATGGCCCATGCCCTTATGGCATCGATAAAATAAAGTCTTGGATTGCTATTGCCCATTTTTACTTTGGTATACACCCTATATACTTGTAAAACAGTTGGTCCGGATGTTTCCGGGCGCAAAATTAGATAAAATCCTCGCAATTCAATCTATTTTACGGTATTTTCGTTGTAAGATTAAATCGAAAAATTTAGGATGTCGCACCTACTAGCTTTTGCAGGAAGTAATTCTTCCCGTTCCATCAATTTTCAATTGGTAAAATATACCGTCTCCAGTATCGTCGACAAGGAAGTCCGCTTACTGGATATGGCCGATATGACCCTTCCCGTCTTTAGTGAGGATTTGGAGAGGGATGAAGGATATCCTCCTATTTTATCGAAATTGTTGGAAAGTATACGCCAAGCCGATGGCCTTATTCTATCCGTCAATGAGCACAATAGCAATCCGTCGGCCTTTTTTAAGAATGTGCTGGACTGGCTGTCCAGAATGGACAGGAATTTTCTCTCGGGGACCCGGGTACTATTAATGTCCACTTCAAGGGGCAGGAGGGGGGGCTCGGCTTCCCTGGAAGTCATAAAAGCACTTTTGCCCAGATTTGGCGGGGAGGTCGTTGCCAGTTTTTCCCTGCCCTCCTTTAACCATAATTTTATCGAGGTCGACGGGATCACGGACAGGGAACTGGCCAATGCCCATAAAATCGCCCTGGAATTATTCTTGTCTAAAATATAGAATCCGTTGCGAAAAAAGGTTTCCTTTACGATCAAGGACGTTGTTGGCTTTAAAAATGCAATGTTAGGTTGGGCCCAACAATTCGGGGAAGTTATCTGGATGGATAGCAACGGGCATAAGGCGGATTATTCGTCCTTTGATGGTATTTTGGCAGTTGATGCCCACACTTCGATCACAACAGGTTCAACAAACTCATTTGAGGAATTAAAAACCTATCGGGCCGTCACCCAGGACTGGATTTTTGGGTATTTGTCCTATGATCTAAAGAACGATCTGGAGCTGCTCACCTCTTCCAATTATGACGGTCCGGGTTTTCCCGACCTCTATTTTTTTCAGCCCAAAAAATTGATTGCGATCCAAGGAGCAAAAGTTAGTTTTCACTATCTCGACATTGTGGATAACGAAATAGGGTCGGATTTTAAATCTATTATGGAAGGTTCGGCCCCGGACTTTTTACAATCGCTTCCGCCTTCCGATCTCCGGATCAAAATGAGGATCTTTAAGGACGAGTATTTTAATCGAGTGGCCAAAATGTTGGATCGGATCCATCGGGGCGATATTTATGAGGCCAATTTTTGTCAGGAATTTTATGCCGAGAATACCCATATCGACCCTTTACAAGTTTATTATAAATTGAATGCTATTTCCAGGTCGCCTTTTTCCGTTTTTTTAAAATTGAGGGATAAATATCTGTTATCCGCTTCTCCTGAACGCTATCTTAAGAAACAGGGAAACAAAATTATATCCCAACCCATAAAAGGTACCGCAAAACGATCTTTGGATAAAATTGAGGATCTGAGGTTGAAAGAGGCCTTGGCGAAGGATGAAAAAGAACGGGCGGAGAACATAATGATCGTGGACCTGGTCAGGAACGACCTTTCTAAAAGTGCCCTAAAGGGAAGTGTGAAGGTAGAGGAACTGTGCAAGGTATATTCGTTTGACCAGGTGCATCAGATGATCTCTACCGTTACGGCAAGGGTTCCGCACCATATAGATCCGGTAGATATCATTAAGGAAACCTTTCCTATGGGAAGCATGACGGGAGCACCCAAAGTATCGGCAATGCGGATCATAGAGGAACTGGAAGTCTCTAAAAGGGGCCTGTATTCCGGGAGTGTGGGCTATTTTACCCCGGACGGGGATTTTGATTTCAATGTGGTCATCCGGAGTATTCTGTACAACCAAACTAAAAAATACGTTTCTTATTCCGTGGGCAGTGCCATTACCGCCAAGGCATCCCCCGAAAAGGAATACGAGGAATGCCTGTTAAAGGCAAAGGCAATGAGGGAGGTTTTGGAGAAATGATTTCCTCTTCCTTACTTATAATGTAGCGAACGCTTCATCAAGAATCTTCAATGCTTGTTCCAATTCGTTCCGCCCAATGGTCAGGGCAGGTGATAGTTGCAGGACGTTGCCCTGGGATACTTTAAAGCTCAGGCCTCTCTTAAGACAGGAGTACATCACTTTTTCGGCCTCTTCGGTGGCAGGCTTATGGGTGTGGGGATAACGTAGCTCTACGCCCCATAAAAGTCCGATTCCCCTAATGCTATGTATTATCGAATGTTTTTGCTGGAGTTTATTTAGCTCGTTTTCCATCCAGTCGCTGTCGGTTTTCACCTTGCCCAGCAGATCTTCATTTTGGATATAATCGATAACGGCCTTTGCCGCCGCACAACCAACGGGACTTTTCTCATGGGTATAATGGCCCAATGATACGTTTTGGGCAATGTTGTACCGATCTCTACAGACCATTGCCGCAATCGGGATAATGCCCCCGCCAAGCCCTTTTCCCAAACATAGGATATCCGGTTCGATATCATAATTTTCAAAGGCGAACATTTTTCCGGTACGGCCCATCGCAATGGGAATTTCATCCAGGATCAGCACAATGTCGTGTTTATCGCAAATTTCCCGCACCCGTTTCCAGTATTTTTTAGATGGGATCTGCACATCGGTATTCCGGATGGTCTCGGCAATAAATGCCCCGATATCCCCCTCTTTTTCAATGACGTATTCCAGATAATCGGCAGATTTCATTTCATCCTCAAAAAAACCATTACTGTTCATGGGCGGCGGAATTCGGATGGCCCCGGGCATCATGGGACCCAAATGCTGACGAAAAACGGCCTCGCCCCCTGCGCTTATAGCGTCCATGGATGCCCCATGAAACGAATCCCAATAGGAAATAACCTTATGTTTCCCGGTCACTACACGTGCCAGTTTAAGGGCGATCCCGATTACGGAGGTACCGCCCGGGGCGAACAGCACCCTATTTAAATCTTTTGGGAGCAAGGAGGTGAGGGTATCGGCAAACGAAATGGCGGCCTTATTGGTAAACCGTCGGGTACAGAAGGAAAGTTCGTCCAATTGCTTTTTTACCTGCTCTATTACATAGGGATTTGCAAAACCGACCTGATGGACATTGTTCCCATGAAAATCCAGATAGGATTTCCCTTGAATGTTGCTAATAGTGGCATTATTGCACGTTTGGAGAACATCTATGCAGGGCGTGGACATGGACTGGTGCAAAAAGAGGCGTTCGTCCTCTGCCAGTAAATGTCGGGTTTCCTTATGGGAGTTATTGGACTCCATCCATTGGGTACGGCCTGGCGATATATTTACATCGCCTTCCGTTTTTAAAATTTCTTTTTTCATCCGTTCTGATCTATTCCCGTGAATATAGGGATCGTGTATATTGGAATTTTAGGAAAAAATTCATTATTTGCTTGTTCGATCGAAAAGTTTATTCCAAGAACAATTTATCCGCGGGAATAATCTGTTTGGGTACTCCGGGTCCCTTATAAAAGACATCGAGCCAGTATCCCCCGTCCTGATTGTGGTAATCCACCCTGATCTGATGCATGCCGGGATCGAGGGATATTTCCCCCATACGTTCGACCGTACCGTGGCCCCCGTCATTGTCCACCACTTTTTCCCCATCGATATAAAGGTTACTGCCATCGTCGGAATTGAGATAAAAACGATAGTCCCCCGCTTTCTCTATTTGCAATAAGGCTTTGAACTGTATCCCGAACTGTCCTTGCCGTTGATTGATATCATCGATACGGAATTCGTATTTGCTGCCTTTTTTTATAGGATTTAATTTTTCGAATACCGGTACAAATTGCCAATCCTTTCCTTCATAATAGGTATATCCCACCCCGTTTTTCGAGTCCTTTTTTACAAGCCTAAAAAAAGCCGTTGAAGGATTGCTCTCCTCATTATCTCCCGCAAAGGCTTTGGATATGACCACCGCACTCTTTTGTAATTTGAAAGGTTTGGAATAAAGTTCCGAGGATTTCGTGGGAATAGATCCATCAATAGTATATCGGATCTCGGCATTGTCCCTGGCCTCTATTTTAACCTCCGGCTCTTCATCAATGAAGAGTCCGCCCGCCGCATCATAAAGTAAAGGTTTTGGATAGATTATGGGTGCAGGGATAGCAATTTTTTGATTGCCCAACTCGGGTTCGGGCTGACCCTGAAAAACACTTTTTACAGGTTTTCCGATCCATGCATAAGGTTGTTCTATACCTAGAAGGTGGGCTACAGTAGCTGCGTTATCATAGGTATAGACCTGATTTTTAATAAGGTATCCTTTTTTAATTCCCTTTCCGTAGACCATAAAGGGAATTTCAAGCTCATCCAAGGTCTCACCGCCATGCCCATATCCTATACCTCCATGATCGGCGGAAATGATAAAGGTGGTTTGGTCGAATATTCCGGCATCCTTTGTGGCCTGTATAATTGCCCCTATTTGTGTGTCGGCAAGGGCTACGGCATCGTAAAATGTTTGCGTCTTGTGCCCATAGGTGTGTCCGGCATGGTCTACATCATCAAAATGGACAAACAGCAATCCCGGTTTTTTCTCTTTTATATAGGTTATAGCCTTGTCCATGGTCTCTTCATCATTGGAGCCGGTGTCATCATAATCGAGAGCGGTACGTTCGATGAGTCTCCCAAAACCTGTCCATGTATAAATGGCACCTATTTCCAATTCGGGTCTATTTGTTCGGCTGACACCGAATATAGTAGGGAAAATATCTTCGGTTCCCGTAGTGACCGGCGGGAAATTGAAATCGTCCCGTTCCCAACCATTCGAGGTTACCCCGTGCTGTTCGGGACCGGCACCCGAGACCATCGAGGCCCAGTTGGAGCTACTACTAGTTGGTAGTACCCCCCGTGCATTAAGGGTATAGGCACCGTTTAACATAATTTCATCCAGGACAGGGGTATCCGCATTGATGATCCCATCAGGACTCATTGCATCTACACCAATTATTATCACATGCTCCGGCTGGGGGTTATGGGTGTCTTTTTTTACTTGGGCGCAGGATTGCACCAATGCGACCGACCCGATAAATACGAATGTCCTGTAAGCAGATCTGATTATTTTTTTCATGGTTTATTTTTAAAATAGCGTTTTCATTCAACGATGGTTGGATGTCCATTCTGGGTAAAAATATAAATATATTTCATACAAAGTTACATATATGAAAAAAAATGATATATTAGTAAATAATTAGTAAACCAAAAAACGCTAGGGATAGTTCTTGGGATTCGTTATCATTTATGAAATCGGGATTTTTTTATTCATGGCAGGATGATGGTGGCAAAATGTTTTAAATAATTTTGGATTAAGGTAGTCCTATATATAATGATATTGGATAAAGATCATATATCGGAAAGAATATTGGTAACAGAACTTTCAAAAGGGAATGAAAAAGCCTTTCGAAAGTTGTTCGATGCCTATCGCCCGCATATACATACCTATAGTCTTAGTCTTTTAAAGTCCGC
>DATGQM010000183.1:0-4373 GCA_035304205.1 Arenibacter sp.
TGGAATACGGGGCATTCCCCCATTGCCAAATAACTGCCATCCCTACCAAACGCAATAAGACCTTGTACGATTATAACAATAACTTATTGCGGACCACTACGGAATGCATGTCGGCCATATTGGGAGGATCGGATACGATATGCAATATGCCCTATGATGCCATCTACCATAAGGAAAACGATTTTGGGACACGTATGGCCAGGAACCAACTCCTGTTGCTGAAGCATGAAAGCCATTTTAATAAGGTGGGAAATGCCGCCGACGGCAGTTATTATATAGAGGTCCTAACCCAACAATTGGCGGGCAAGGCCCTGGAACTTTTTAAGCAGATAGAGTCCGGAGGCGGATTTTTAACGCAATTGAAACAGCACCTCATCCAAAAAAAGATAAAGGAAAGCGCCCTTAAGGAGCAGGAACGCTTTAATAAACAGGAAAAAATCCTGGTAGGTTCCAACAAGTACCAAATGGAAACGGAGAAAGTAAAGACTAATCTGGAACTGTACCCATTTGTCAAGACCCATGCACGAAAAACATGGATCGAACCCATTTTGGAAAAAAGATTATCGGAAGAACTGGAACAAGATCGACTAAAGCATGAATAATTCCTTTTCTCCCGGGGGAAGGCGCTTTGTAGTCCCTATAACCCTAGGGCTTACTTTAAATTGAAAACAATGGCCAGAAGAAATCTCCAACACCTAAAATTAACCTCCCTGAACGCTATTGGGCAAGAATCCCTTGAGTCGCCACTTTCCGGGACAACTTTTGAAACAGCGGAGGAAATCCCCATAAAATTTTCCTATTCCCCGGCGGACATAAGGGGCTTACCCCACTTAAATTTTGCCGCTGGAATCCCACCCTACCTGAGAGGTCCCTATTCTACCATGTACGTTATGCGACCATGGACCATTAGGCAATACGCCGGTTTTTCCACAGCGGAGGATAGTAACGCCTTTTACCGACGAAATTTAAGGGGAGGGCAAAAAGGACTTTCCGTGGCCTTCGACCTTCCTACGCATAGGGGTTATGATAGCGACAACCCCCGTGTGGTGGGCGATGTGGGCATGGCCGGGGTCGCCATAGATTCGGTAGAGGACATGAAGATTCTTTTCAGGGATATTCCCTTGCAGGAAATGTCCGTTTCCATGACCATGAACGGGGCGGTGCTGCCCATTATGGCCTTTTATATCGTGGCTGCGGAAGAGCAAGGGGTTGCTCCGCAACAATTGGCGGGAACCATACAAAATGACATCCTCAAGGAGTTTATGGTCAGGAATACCTATATCTACCCCCCCGCTCCTTCCATGCAGATCGTAGCCGATATTTTTGGGTATACCAGTAAGTATATGCCGCAATTTAACAGTATCAGTATCTCGGGCTACCATATACACGAGGCAGGTGCCACGGCAGATCTGGAATTGGCCTATACTTTGGCGGATGGACTGGAATATATTAGAACGGGCTTAAGGGCCGGACTGGATATAGACGAGTTTGCGCCTAGGCTCTCCTTCTTTTGGGGGATAGGGATGAACCACTTTATGGAAATTGCCAAAATGCGGGCGGCCCGTATGCTCTGGGCCAAGTTGGTAAAACAGTTTAACCCGAAAAAAGATAAATCCCTTGTCCTGAGGGCGCATTCCCAGACCAGTGGATGGAGCCTTACCGAACAAGATCCCTTTAATAACCTTGCCCGTACCGCTATAGAGGCCTCTGCCGCCGTTTTTGGCGGTACCCAGAGCCTGCATACCAATGCCCTGGACGAAGCTATTGCACTGCCTACCGATCTTTCGGCCCGTATTGCCCGGAATACCCAACTGTTTTTACAGGAGGAGACCGGTATTACCCAAACTGTAGACCCTTGGGCCGGGAGTTATTATGTAGAACGGCTCACCCATGAAATTGCCCAAAGAGCTTGGGACCTGATCCAGGAAATAGAGGAACTTGGCGGCATGACCAAGGCGATCGATGCGGGGATCCCCAAAATGCGGATAGAAAAAGCGGCCGCAAAAAAGCAGGCCCGTATAGACGGGGGCGAGGATATTATCGTAGGGGTCAACAAATATCGATCAAAGGAGGAAGACGATCTGCAAATATTGGAGATAGACAATGTGGAAGTAAAACGACAGCAGTTGGAGCGTTTGGAAGGGGTAAGGAAGAAGAGGAACGACCAAAAGGTACAACAGGCCCTGAGCGACCTTACAGCAGCGGCGAAATTAAAAATGGAGGCCATGGATTCCGAAAAAGATACGGGGCCCTACCAAGATGATAAAAATTTATTAGCTTTAACCATTGATGCGGCCAGGGCAAGAGCCACCCTGGGGGAAATTAGCACCGCACTGGAAAATGCATTTGGCAGGCATAGGGCCGTTATAAAATCGTTTACAGGGGTGTATTCAAGGGAAATAAAATCGGACGACAGCTTTGAAAAAGCTAGGGAATTGGCCAACAGCTTTGCCGAACGGGAGGGGCGTAGGCCAAGGATCATGATTGCCAAATTGGGCCAGGACGGTCACGATCGTGGGGCGAAGGTAGTGGCTACCAGTTATGCCGATCTGGGGTTTGACGTAGATATCGGTCCGCTCTTCCAGACTCCGTCCGAGGTCGCCAAACAGGCCGTGGAAAACGACGTGCATGTCCTGGGCATTTCCTCCTTGGCAGGAGGCCATAAAACACTGGTGCCCCAGATCCTGGAGGAATTAAAGTCATATGGCCGAGAAGATATTATGGTCGTTGTAGGGGGAGTGATACCCAAACAGGATTATGATTTTTTATTCAGCTCGGGGGCCGTGGCCATATTTGGCCCGGGGACAAAAATAAGCGGTACGGCCATTCGGATATTGGAAATCCTGATGGACTAAGGGTATACTATTTGGCAGTGCTTACCGCATTCACAAAACTTTAGCGTGCATCTTGCCGAATAGTGATAGTTATTCTCCTTCTGTTAACAAAATACATTTTATAACACCGTAAATAATCGTATTTTTACCCACTAACTTACTATGATAATGGGCAAAATAATTGCTATTGCAAATCAAAAAGGCGGTGTAGGCAAAACTACTACTTCTGTAAACCTGGCCGCTGCCTTAGGTGTTTTGGAAAAAAGAGTTTTATTAATAGATGCCGACCCCCAGGCAAATGCGACCTCCGGTCTAGGAATAGATGTAGATGGTATAGAAATAGGGACCTATCAATTATTGGAGCATACAAAAACCGCCAAGGAAACCATCATTAAGACCACCTCCCCCAACGTAGACCTTATTCCCGCACATATAGACCTTGTGGCCATCGAAATAGAATTAGTGGACAAGGATGATAGGGAGTATATGATGAAAAAGGCGATCAGAGATCTTAAGAAGGATTATGATTATATCTTAATCGACTGCGCCCCCTCGCTCGGACTTCTAACACTGAACGCCCTTACAGCGGCGGATTCGGTGATGATCCCCATCCAATGTGAATATTTCGCCCTGGAAGGCCTGGGCAAATTATTGAATACCATTAAGAGCGTCCAAAAGATCCATAATCCCGAATTGGATATCGAGGGAATGGTCCTTACCATGTACGATGCCAGATTGCGCTTATCCAATCAGGTAGTGGAAGAAGTAAAAAAACATTTCTCGGAAATGGTGTTCGAGACCATCATCCAAAGAAATGTTAGGTTGAGCGAGGCACCAAGTTATGGCGAGAGCATTATTAAGTACGATGCCAGTAGCAAGGGAGCGGCCAATTATTTAAATTTGGCCAATGAAGTAGTCGTAAAAAACAAGGAGACAGCATAATGGCGAAAGCAGTAAAAAAACAAGCATTGGGCCGCGGCTTATCGGCCCTTTTAAAAGACCCTGAAAACGACATTCAATCCGTAACGGACAAGAATGCCGACAAGGTCGTAGGCAATATCGTGGAACTGGAATTGGAGGCTATCGACGTTAACCCCTTTCAGCCACGTTCCAATTTTAATGACGATACCCTACAGGAATTGGCTTCCTCTATTCGCGAATTGGGGGTGATCCAGCCTATCACGGTACGGAAAATGGATTTTAACAAGTACCAATTGGTATCCGGGGAACGACGGTACAGGGCCTCCAAATTGGTCGGGCTAGAGACCATTCCGGCCTATATTCGGATCGCCAACGATCAGGAATCCCTGGAAATGGCCCTGGTCGAAAACATACAGCGACAGGACCTAGATCCGATAGAAATAGCCCTGTCCTACCAACGTTTGATCGATGATATCCAACTTACCCAGGAAAAAATGAGCGAAAGGGTAGGGAAAAAACGCTCTACCATAACCAACTACCTAAGGTTATTGCGATTGGACCCCATTATCCAGACAGGGATACGCGACGGTTTTGTAAGTATGGGACATGGAAGGGCAT
>DATGQM010000184.1:0-2332 GCA_035304205.1 Arenibacter sp.
TGATTCGCATTAATACTTTGTACTCAATACTTCTTTACCCCTATTTTCCAACTATGACAAACGTCATATTTTAAGAATTTCTTTAGTAAGAATTTTGCGGTATAATAATAAATCATAGCATTATGAACCAATTTAATAGTATGCTCGCTGTCGGTAGTTTCCTGATCTTTTTGATACTGGGCAATCCTGTGAACGCACAACGGTACGATTTGGTAAACGAGAAATCTTCCTTGCTCGTGTTGGGTACATCCAGTCTGCACGATTGGGAGATCAAGGCCGAACAAATAGAGGGGGCCATCGTTTTAAAAAATGCCCAGGCTGGCGAAATAGACCAATTGAATATCGAGATCGTTTCCGAAAGCTTAAAAAGCGGGAAATCGGCCATGGACAAAAATACCTATAAGGCGTTAAAGACCAATGCCCATAAAAAAATAGTCTTCCAACTTACCGGGATTACGGAAACGTCATCCAGTGGAAATGGAAAATTCAAGATAAAGGCTATAGGGGACCTGTCCGTTGCGGGAGTGAAAAAATCCATTCCGTTGGACCTCGACCTGGAGGTAACGGATACTACCGTAAAACTTTCCGGCGAAAAGAAAATAAAAATGACCGATTTTGAGATCGCCCCGCCCAAGGCACTTTTAGGGACCATAACTACGGGAGACGATATCACTATCCGGTTCAACACCGTCTTAACTAAATAAATTAACATGACTAAATCGATAATTATGAGATCACAACTAAAAAATGCCCTCTGTGCTACCCTTGTCCTTGTAGGATTGGGACTCAATGCACAAGACCGTAAACTGGATAATTATAGACCATCGGATAGAACAGGGATCAATGTATTTGAGGCCCCAAAGGATACCGCTACTGTTTTTGACGGTATAAAAGTGAGGATAGGGGGTTCGTCCACCTTACAGTATCAAGCCTTGGACCACAGCAATTCCGGGGCTGTGGCACTAAAGGATATCGGATATAATTTTAACCTGGCCACCGCCAACCTAGATCTGGACGTAGCCTTGTTCGATGGGATCAGAATGCACCTGAGAACCTATCTGTCCTCCAGGCACCATCCCGAACCCTATGTAAAGGGCGGGTATTTCCAAATTGACAAACTGGACTTCATCCAAGAAGGATTTATGGAAAACATTATGCAGTATGTTACCATTAAGGTAGGCCATATGGAGAATAACTACGGGGATGCCCACTTTAGGAGAACGGACAATGCCCAGGCTATGTACAACCCATTTGTAGGGAACCTTATCATGGATGCCTTTACTACCGAGGTAGGAGGGGAAGTATATTTCCGCAAGGACGGATTTATAAGTATGCTGGGAATTGCCAATGGCAAATTGAACCAGGCGGTAAATAAATCAAACGGATCAACGGGAGGAGCCTCTTTCTTGGCAAAATTAGGGTATGACAAACAGGCAAATGACGATCTAAGGTATCGTATTATGGGGTCTATTTATACTACCGGGTATGTGGCCAACTCTTATTTGTACTCGGCAGACCGTGCGGGATCTAGATATTATTTTGTGTTGGAAAATGAAGATGCCACGGCAAGCGGTAATTTCAGGTCCGGACGATATGATCCCGGCATGAGGAACCAGATAACCGCCGTTATGATCAATCCATTTGTCAAATATATGGGATTGGAGTTTTTCGGGACCTTGGAACACACAACTGGAAAGGCCGATACGGAAACCTCGGATAGAAAGGCTACCCAATATGCGGGGGAATTGGTCTACCGGTTCGGTAAAAATGAAAATGCCTATTTAGGAGGCCGATATAACGTGGTGAACAGCGAGGAAATTAGCGGTGACGAGATCAATATTTCCAGGTTCCAGTTGGGTGCGGGATGGTTTTTAACCAAAAATATCCTTGCCAAGGTAGAATATGTAAATCAACAATACAAGGATTACCCTACTACAAGCATCTTCAATGATGGGGAATTTAAGGGATTGATGTTGGAAGCGGTCATTAGTTTCTAGACCTCTATCCTGTAGGGTCAATTTAGAGGACGATTCTTATATCGGTTTGCTTGGATGTCTTTTACGTCCAAGCAAACTTTATAAAGCAAGATAGAAATTTATAAGTACAGAAAATGAACAAGGTTTTGTATATCGTTTCGTTGTTTTTGCTGATGCCTTTCGGTCCAAAGGATTTCTCGGCCAACGATACCGTTGTCTACATTGTGGCGGAGAGCAGGTTAAAGATTTCAGGAACGACCAACATCAATACATTTACCTGTGATTTTAATACCGCAGAAATGATGGAGCCCATTTTGGTCCATTATGAAAAAACCCGCTCAAAGTATATTTTTCAT
>DATGQM010000185.1:0-3220 GCA_035304205.1 Arenibacter sp.
CCCCTTGCGTGCAGAAAATCAATGGCATCCGCATCAAATTTGAAATTGTGCATCAGTTCAAAAAGGTCCTGTAGTCCCGCAAAAATGGTAAATCCGGATCCAAAGGGATTCTTTCTGAAGAAATAATCAAAATTGACCCTATCCTGTTCCCGTCCAGCTAAAAAATAACCTTCCCCCATGGATAATTGGTAATGATCTGTAAACAATCCGGAATATTTATTCGTTAGATTCATTATTGATTTTTTTCAAAATTAATCAATTGCTACAAAATCTATCGACATATTAGGTCGATTGCTACATTATTACATTTTCAAATCTTCAAATTTTCAAATCTTCAAATCGACACACAGGTCAATTGCTACATTAAATAATTGTTACATCGGTACATTATCCAATCGACACATAGGTCCATTGCTACATTAAATAATTGTTACATTGGTACATTCCCGATGGGGAATCGCCGGCAGCACTTAACGAAGACCATATCCGCAGCACGATCAAAGGTCTGGAGGTAATACAGGAACAGGGGGGTGGCCTAATGGGGTTTGTACAATCGTACCGGAGCCTTCTTAGTGTGCCCAGACCGGATAAAAGTATCGTGGCCGTTCAAAAACTACTAGAGAAGGTACACGTTTTAATGGATCAGGAAAACCGCGATGGAACCGTTCATTTTACCATAGTTACAGACCCCATGGATCTGGAATTATTTATAGACGAGAAACAGATTTCCCAGATTCTCGTCAACTTGGGCAAGAACGCCCTACAATCGCTCAAGGGGCAGGAAAAAGGGCATATACATATTATGGGGGGGGACCAATGATAAGGGTAAAAAGTACATCCGGATAACGGACAATGGCCCGGGGATTCCCCCAGACCTTATGGATGAGATCTTTATCCCCTTCTTCACAACAAAAAATACCGGCACGGGAATCGGCCTAAGCCTGTCCAAACAGATCATGCACTTGCATGGCGGTACTATAAAGGTGCATTCCCTACCTTATAAGGAAACCTCGTTTATACTATCTTTCTAAAATTCTACCGATATAAAGACCCTAGCGGGACTGAGCATTGACATAACCCTTAACTCATAACTCTGAACTCTTTACCCCCATTAACCACTACGGATTAATTAAATACATAGCCCAACAGCCAATACAGAATTATAAAAACGAAAATGGCTCCGATACAGCCACACTTTCCCCCGCCTATTTTTTTTGCCCCCCAACCTGCGAGAAGCGCTCTGAAGATGTTTTTCATTTTGGATAAGTTATTAGGGTCGATTTAATTTATAGGTTAATAATTGTATTAAATATAGGATAAAATTGTATTATTCTTCCGATCCCTCAAAACAATTTTATGATGGCCGGATACCTGCTGCGCAAAGTCTCCCGACTTTGAGCTTACTTGCCATAGACCTTTTCCTCTAAATTGAGGTCTATCCTCAACTTCAGGACCATATTGTTCATGTCCTCTACCTCTGCTTGCAAAATGGCGGCGGTTGCATCGGGGATGTAGGGATATGATAGGACCTCCTGATATTTTCCTATAAGCTCCAGCTCTTTTTGCAAGATCAAGCGGTCTATTGCTACATCGGACAGATTGTCATTGGCCAATATGCCCGTTACGGGATCAAAGATAAATTCCTTATCCTTACAATCTTTTATGATCCCTCCTTCCTTGACCGTAGTTAATTCATCGCCGAATATTTTTTCAAAATCCATCCGTTGCGCCGCTTGCTGGCTAAAGAACGGTTCCTTTTGGGGATATTTATGTTGTCCGGACAAAGCGATATACGCTTCCTTCGATGCATTGAGTTCACACCATAAATCCCCCATTTTTGATTCCCATTGTTTCCTATCCATTTCCATTATTTCCATAATATTGTATTCAATAGATTAATATCCGTATCGTTCATATTCACTTGTACCTTGGTCTCTTAACCATTGGTAGTAAATCCGGGATAGCAGGTCATACCACCATCAACAAAGATTGTAGTCCCATTAATATATTCGGATTCGTCCGAAGCCAACCAGCAGGCTACCTTGCCAATATCCTCGGGCATGCCGATACTTTTATAAGGTATCAATTTCATCATACCTTCCCTTCCTTTTTTGGTACTCCATACGGCCTTGTTGATAGCTGTTTCAATGGCTCCGGGCGCTATACTATTGCATCGCACTTTCTCCGGACCGTATTCCTGGCATATAGATTCCATCAATAAATGGAGACCGCCCTTGGAAGCCGCATAATTGGCGTGTCCCGCCCATGGTATCACTTCGTGTACCGAACTCATATGGATTATCTTGCCGAGGGAACACGACACCTCTTTTCGCATCCCCCTACGTTTAAACTCTAGAATGGCTTCCTTGGCACAAAGAAATTGCCCGGTTAGGTTTACATCCAATACCTTTTGCCAAGCATTTAATGGCATCTCGTGCAAGGGATGATCTATCTGTATTCCCGCATTGGCTACACAGACATCCACCGTCCCAAAATGGGAGATTGTTTTTCTGAACATTTCCTTGACTTCCGATTCATCGCTTACATCCGCCTGGATTACTATAGCTTCCCCACAGTCGGCCTGAGCACTGATCCACTGGGCCACTTCTTCGGCCTCCTCCTTGCTTCCAATGTAATTCACAACCACATTGGCGCCTTCCATCCCCATACATTTGGCCGTTGCCCTACCTATGCCCGAACTGGCACCGGTAATGATGCAGGTCTGGTTACTTAATAGTTGCTTGGATTTTTGCATGGTTTTTCGTTTACCTAAATTTACATAATAACTCGTATTTATGAGGAAGAGCATTGTTTTAGGGCTAGTTTTAATATGGATAGGATTAAAAAAACCGCATTGGAAACCACAAATTTTATCATATAATACCAAGACGGTTATCCCGCTTCATTTATCGGAGTTGGCCGGCCCTACCAATTGGATAAAAAAATTGAAGTTTCTTGCTTTCATACCCTTAAATAGTTCTAAAAAGTTGGGTATGTTCCGAAAACTCAAGTTAAAAAATCAACAATTTAGATATATATTACTGGCTCTAGTTTTAAGTGTTGATAATTTAAATTTTCGATCAAAAATCATGGGCCTTATGATCTTTGTCACCATAGAAAATTCGATTACACCCCTGCCCGACTACTTCGTTCAGGCCGGATTTAGGGCCGGGGGAAATAATCGAGTTTTCGACCTTTTCGTTGTTCCCCTACCCCTAAA
>DATGQM010000186.1:0-8038 GCA_035304205.1 Arenibacter sp.
TTGGAGAATTCCTATGCCAATATTCGGGTGCTTTTTGAAGATTGACCTATCGGTCCTTGAGGATACGGTATACCGGATATTGCATATGTTGCGGTTCATGATATTTTGAACGTTGGTATATCCAATCCAATTGGGCATACCAGTTCCCCGCAAAAATGCTGTCATTTTCCTTTTTGGCAAGAAAGGCCCTGTGGATGGTAGTATCCGTTTTGAGGATATCCAAGGCAATATCCTCAAAAACATAAGGCGAAAAACCTTCTTTTCGCTGTAAGACGATATCGAAGAAGTTCCAATTGAAAAAAGAATCAGTAGCCTCCGGCTCCAAGGTTTCCAACAGATATCGCAGCCCTTTTTGATTGGTGGGGACCAAAATGTCGCCGGGGGTAAATAAGACTTTTTTGAGGGTGGGCAGCACCTTGGTGTTGTAATGCGGATAATGGCCTTCATATAGGTTTTGATAAGTATCGAAACTTTGGATCGTATAAGATTCCACGTTAAGGGAAGTATCCTCCTTTAAGGTTTCAAAACTGATCTGGTTTACTTTCAATAGGTCCAATATCCTATCCCATCCCTTCTTGATTATATATGCCTTGGGGATTTCCACCTCCTTGGCCGGTACATAGTAATTCCGGTACGCAATATTTTTTAGGAAGGGCCTGTTGCGGTCATATTTTAATCTGGGAAAACCGGTGACCTCACTGATCAAGGTATCCGCGCTATATCCCTTAAAGGGTAGGGTGGTAGTTCTGGTGGTATCCAGGGCCCACTGGACAGGGTAGGCCTGTTGCTCCAGATAGCCCTCAAAGGAATGCTCCCTGAGGTCCTTTATCTTCTTGTAATCCCTCTCGGAAAGATCTAAAAGTTTTTCCAGTAATGCATAAGTGCCTTCTACCCGCTGTTTGTAGGGCTTAAGCATATGGGTCTCGACCATTAGTCCCAAGGTGTTCCAAAGAGCGGTATATCCCGTAGAGTATCTGGGGGAATCCATAAATTGTGAAAATCCGTTCTCCGGGACGGCATTGAATACATTTACATAAGGGGTAATGTCCCATCCCGCATCCGCCAGCGATTTTTCCAGGTCCGGCATCATTTCCCCGTGCAGGAAACGCCCAAGTTCTCCCCCTAATTTATTGTGCTGGGTAAATAAATGGGTAAGGGTATATTGGTAATCGGCACCATTGCTTACATGGTTGTCCACAAAAATATCGGGTTTTACCAAATGGAAGATCTGGGAGAAACCCAATGCATTTTTGGTGTCCGCTTTTATGAAATCCCGATTTAGGTCATAATTCTTGGCATTGCCCCTAAAACCATAGGATTTTGGCCCGTTCTGGTTTACCCTGGAGGAAGAATTCCTATTCAGGGATCCCCCGATATTATAGATGGGAATAGTTACCAGCACCGTATTCCTAAGGGGGTCTCTCCTGTTCAGTGCAAGATCGCGGTACAACAGCATGGTGGCATCGATCCCATCGCTTTCCCCGGGATGTATCCCATTGTTGACCAGGATGATGCTCTTGTCCTTGCCGATCTTTTGAAAATTAAATTCGGCATCGGCGTTGTAGGTGACAATGTGCAAGGGATTACCGCTATCCGTATTTCCTATGGTCTGTATATTGATTTCCGGAAATTCCTTGGCAAGCTGTATATAAAAATCAATGGTCTGTACGTAAGTTGCCGTTTCCGTTCCTTCGCTCTGCTCAAAAATGGTCTGGAATTCCTTGGTTTCCCTTTCTTCCCGGGTTTCGCAGGAAATGATGCAAAAGAAGATACAAAGTAGGGGCAAAAGTTTCATTTTTCACTTTGATTTTGTGTTACGGCCCTAAAACTTATATCTTAAAATCGGGGGGATTCAAGGAAATGTATTTTGTTTTCAAGGGAATACCCTAAGTTCAGGATATCAAAGTTAACGAAAAACTGGGCGACTAAGAGGCTACCGCATTGGTAATTTCTTCAATTTCTTTCCGCAATATCGGTTTACTGTTGAAAATAATGGGATGGTGGGTCATCGACTTAAAATTATCCGACCTGTCCTTGTCATTTTGGTCGATGGAGGAGGTTACAATATTGATACTGATAATTTTTGTTATCGGCAAGTTCACAAATTCTTCCAAAAACTCCCATCCGTCCATTATGGGCATATTGATATCCAGAAAAATAATATCCGGAAGCTCCTGTTTTTTAAGGATCATCCGTTTGATCTGTTCTATGGCCTTTTCGCCATCCGGAAATTCGAGGATATTCCTACAATCGGCTACTGCACCCAACATTTTTTTTATTCCAAAGACCGTAATAGGGTCGTCGTCCACTATAAAGATCATATTAATTCTCTTCATTAAAATATAAATTAAAGGTAGTACCTACCCCTACCTGGCTCTTGGCATTTATTTTCCCTTCCATGGCCTCTATCTTATTTTTGACGATATACAGTCCCAGCCCCTTGGCATCCAGATTACCATGGAATGACTTGTACATCCCGAAGAGTTTTTTTCCGTATTTCATCAGGTCTATGCCCATACCGTTATCCTCGATACTCAGTACGGTATAATTTTGGACATAGGTTAGTCCAAACTTGATGATAGGGTCTACCCCCGGTTTTTTGTATTTTATGGCATTGGTAATTATATGGAACAGAATGCTTTCCAAATAATCAGGAATTACATGAATGTGGGTGTCCTTAGGTATTTCGGTAATAACGGTGGCCCTGTTCTTATCCAATACGTCGGCGAGGTCCCTTAATACATTATTGACTTCCCGGTTTAGGTCCACGTTCTTTTTGTTAATGACCGATTCCGTATTGATGGCCACGATCTCGTTCAGATTGTGAAGGGTTTCCATCAGCTCGTTCGATGCTTCGGATAACATCCGAACGATTTTTGTTTTTTCCCCTTCATCCTCTTCCGTATTAAGAAAGTTCAGCAACATTGAAAAATTTGCGGAGTGGGATCGAAGGTTATGGGATACGATATGTGCAAAACTGACCAATTTTTTATTTTGTAGGGAAGTAACGCTTATCAGTTTTTTTAATTCCTTCTCCTTTTGTTTCAGTTCGGAAATATCCATGGTAATGCCAACCAGTCCGCTTGTTTCCCCATTTGTTCCCTTTAAAGGGATTTTGGAACTTAGGTAGGTCGACTTGCTGCCATCCGGTTTGTCCAATGTTATTTCCTTGTTCAGCATCGGATTTTGGGAGACCATGACTTCCATGTCCTCTTCCCTGAATCTTTGGGCCGTTATTTTGTCGAAAACATCAAAATCGTCCTTGCCAATGAGATCGTTCTCATTGGCTATCCCGCAAAATTCGAGTTCTGGTCTGTTGACCAAGAGTTTTCTGGATTCCGTATCCTTAATATAGATATGAATGGGTAGATTGTTGATGAGGGTCTTTAAAAGATGCTCGCTATGTTTGGTTCTTTGTTCCGTTAAGATATAATCCGTTATATCCTGTATCGTGCCGATCAGGCCAATATAGTTCCCATTGTTGTACAGTGGCTTTCCAGATACGTTTACCCATTTTTCCTTTCCCTTTGCCGTAATGATCTGTAAGCTTTCGTTCCAGGAACGCTTGTTTTCGATGGCCGAATATATGGCCATGGAGATGGTATTCCGGTTATATCCAACCTTATAAAAATTAACGGAGTTATCCATCGTGAATTCGTAATCGTCATCTACCTCCGTAATATTCCGGATCATGGGACAGCAATTTAGGCTGTCTTGGAGTTGATTGTATTCCCAACTACCAATTTTTCCTACCTCTACGGTCTCCTTTAGGATAAATTCCAGTTTTTCTATTTTTTGCTCACTGTTTATCCGATCGGTAACATCTTCGGTCTGAAGAATGGCGCCAATGATATTTTCATTTTCATCGAACCAGGGAATATTGGTCCATTCCAGCCACTTTGTCCTATGATTGAAATCTATATAGGTTTCTATACAGGGCCCCGGAAATTTTCCATGGAAACAGGCCTGTAAGTTTTCGTTCAATTTATCGCTCATCGTAGGGAGCAGATCTTGGATGTTCTTATGGGTAATTTCTGTGGTTTCCATGTTCAATACATCGGCCCATTTGTCGGATGCAAGGGCGACATTGAAATCCATATTTATAAAAGCAGTTGCCTTGGGCAACTGTTTTATCAGGAATTGATTAGTTGTAGTGGGGGTGTTCCTAAGCATTCACTGTAATTTCTTACAATATTACTGCAATTTGGTTTATGGTAGAACAGTTTGTTGTGAATGTGGCCAAATTAGTGGTGTAAAACGAAAAAGATCGGCCCAAATCCAATTATTTTATCCGTACCGGATCTGGCACCAGGCCCGTATAATCCCCCCCGTTTTTCATGACATCCCGGACAATTGTCGAACTGATATGGGATTTCCCCGAAGAAGTAAGTAAGAAAACCGTTTCAATTTCGGAAAGTTTGCGATTCGTGTGCGCAATTGCTTTTTCAAATTCTAGGTCGCCCGCATTTCTTAGGCCCCTTAAAATAAACCCTGCATCCATTTTTTTGCAGAACTCCACGGTCAGGCCCTGATAGGTATCGACCTTTATTCTGGGCTCGTTCTTAAATGTATCGACAATGAATTTTTTCCGTTCCTCCAACGAAAACATATAGTTCTTATCCGTATTTATCCCGATGGCAATGATCAATTCATCGAACAGGGCAAGGCCCCGCAGGATAATATCTTGGTGGCCCAGGGTAAGGGGGTCAAAGGATCCCGGAAAAATGGCGCGTCTTTGCATAGCATGTTATTAGGGATAATGGGCCAAAGTTACTTATTTTCTCCCAAAGCTTCCCAAATGGAGCTTTCGAAGAGTTCGGAAAGGGATATTCCCGCCACTTCCGCCTGCTGCGGCAATATACTTCTGGTGGTGAGCCCAGGGGTGGTATTCACTTCCAATAAATAGGGATCGTCCCCGATAAGAATAAATTCACTTCTGGTATATCCTTTCATTTTAAGGGTGTCATAAATCTGTTTTGCGACCCGCACCACATTGTTTTCCTGCTTCTTTGTGATTCGGGCGGGGGTGATTTCCTGGGACTTTCCCTCATATTTGGCCGCATAATCAAAAAAATCGTTCTCCGGGACTATTTCGGTTATGGGCAAGACCTTAGTTTTTCCTTCATATTTTATGACCCCCACGGAGACTTCCGTCCCCTTTAAAAAAGATTCGATAAGTATTTCATCATCCTCCACAAAGGCGGTCCCAATGGCCGCTGCCAATTCTTCCTTATGATAGACCTTGGTAACCCCAAAACTGGAACCGGCCCTGTTCGCCTTTACGAAGCAGGGCAGTCCCACTTTATTTACTATATCGTCTTCCGCCACTCTATCCCCTTGGTTCAGGTAATAGGAGGGGGCCGATTTTATCCCAAACGGCCTTAACACGCTTAAAAGATCTCTTTTGTTGAAGGTCAATGCCGCTTGGTAATAATCACAGGAAGTTTGGGGGAGACCAATGATCCGAAAATAGGCCTGCATGAGGCCGTCTTCCCCGGGCGTGCCGTGGATAGCATTAAAGACACAATGGAACCTTAAGGTCCCAGTGCTCAGGCTTACCGAGAAATCATGCCTGTTCACCGGATGCTCTTCCTGCTGATCGTCTACGTATACCCACTTATCCTTAACGATATGGATGCGGTAAGCGTTAAATTTTTCCCTGTCCAAATAATCATGGACGACGTTTCCGCTCAACAGGGAAATTTTATATTCGCTGGAGTAACCGCCCATAATGATGGCAATATTTTTTTTCATATGTAGATATCTATTGTTTTTTAACGGTCATACCCGCCCGACTCCGTCATTCGGACGGGACGGGCCGATTACATCGTTCAGGGGGGTGTAATTTGCATATCTGTATTAGTCTTTTTTCTTTCCTCTTTTTTCTCTATTCGTATTTGCCTCCCATTTTAAGTCATGCTCATTTCATCCGTTAGAAATGGTCTTTAATTATTACTAAGATCTATGTCCCCAATAATTTCCGTAATATTAATTGCGTGGAGCGGGTATGTCCCTTTCTACTTCAAGGAAAAATCAACAAACAAATATCATGTATTCAAAGTAAAGAAAAAAGCGTTCCGTTTTCTATCTTTGTCCCTTAAGAAATAAAATATGCGAAATTTTTTTAATTTTTTAACGAGTAGCACTTTTTTAAAACAACTGCTGCTGGCCGTGGTAGCCATAGGTCTTATTATCTTTGCTGCCCTGCAATGGTTGAGCGCCTCTACCAATCATGGCCAATTTATCGTAGTGCCCGATCTGGCCGGCTTATCCGTCATGGAGACCAGGACCTTGATCGATGATTCGAAATTGCGCTATGAAGTGCTGGATTCGGCCAATTATAATCCCTCCTTCCCCCGTTTCTCCATTATAGACCAAACACCCTTGGCAGGGAGCAAGGTGAAGGAAAACAGAAAAATCTATATTACGGTTAATCCCTCGGGATATAAAAAAGTTACCATTCCCAATATCATCCAGGTTACCCAAAGAAATGCAAGCTCCATGCTCAAAGCGGTCGGATTGGAGGTAGAGCGGGTAACCTATGTGGACGAACTTGGGAAGGATATGGTGTACCATATCAAGTATAAGGGAAAATATGTTTCGCCCGGCGACAAACTGCCCAAGACCTCCAAATTGGAACTGGTATGCGGGAATGGTGATATTTCTTCACGGGCCCAGATCAAGGCAGATTCGGAATAGCTATGGACATACGCGAAGAACAGGATTTTAATGGGGATGAACTTTTTGAACATCATAGCTTTACCGCATCCAAAGGGCAAGACCCCTTAAGGATAGATAAATATTTAATGAATTTTATTGAAAATGCTACCAGGAATAAAATTCAACAAGCGGCAAAGGACGGAAGTATTTGGGTAAATGGTATCACGGTTAAACAGAATTATAGGGTAAAGGCCGGAGATCAGATCCGCGTATTGTTTGCCCATCCCCCCCATGAACTCTTATTGGCGCCCGAAAATATTCCGCTCGATATCGTCTATGAGGACACTGTCCTGTTGGTAGTGAACAAACCCGCGGGGATGGTGGTGCACCCCGGGCACGGAAATTATTCGGGAACATTGATCAATGCCCTGCTATATCATATAGAGCATCTGCCAAAAAACAGCAATGAACGCCCCGGATTGGTACATAGGATAGATAAGGACACCTCTGGTTTATTGGTGGTGGCCAAAACAGAAGCTGCCATGACCCATCTGGCCAAACAGTTTTTTGAAAAGACCAGTGAACGGGAATATATCGCCCTTGTATGGGGCAATATGGAAGAAGATCAAGGTACCATTGAAGGGCATATTGCCCGCAATCCCAAAAACAGATTGCAGATGATGGTCTTCCCCGATGGGGACCAGGGCAAGGAAGCCGTTACCCATTATAAGGTACTGGAACGGTTGGGGTATGTTACCCTTATATCCTGTAACTTGGAAACGGGCAGGACCCATCAGATCCGGGTGCATTTAAAACACATAGGCCATACCTTGTTCAATGATGAACGCTATGGGGGCGAGAAAGTATTAAAGGGAACTTCCTTTACCAAGTACAAACAGTTTGTGGATAATGCCTTTAAAATTCTGCCCAGGCAGGCACTGCATGCAAAAACACTTGGATTTGTACATCCCGTTTCGGGGAAGTATATGAGGTTCGATTCCGAAGTGCCTGGCGATATGATGGAATGTATAGAAAAATGGCGGCACTATGCCAGGCATAGCCAATTGGAATAGGTCGCCATCTTCCCAAATAACTCTCTTTACCGGCTTGGCCGTATATGCCAATTCTTGTTATCTTTAACGCTATCCTTAATGAAAGGCTAAAAATGAAAATAGTTATATCACCTGCAAAATCATTGGATCTTGAAGGGGCGTTGCCCATCAAGGAATTCTCGCAACCCTTTTTTTTGGAGGACGCGGTACGGATCAATAAGGTCTTGGCGAAAAAGAGACCAAAGGCCCTATCCCAATTGATGGGTATTTCCGATAGCTTGGCCCAGCTAAATTGGGAGAGGAACCAAGAATTTTCGGTTCCTTTT